>JAISPA010000073.1 GCA_031275255.1 Acidaminococcales bacterium
GCACGCAGACATGGCCGGCCTGGGCGATCTGGCGCAAGGCAAATTCAATCCCGCCGTTTATTCTGCGCCGGTCATTACAGGCAATACCCAGTGAACCCGCTATCCGGTCGGCAATTTTAAAACCTATGCCCTCGACTTCATAAGCCAGCCGGTAAGGATTGCTTTTAAGCAGTTCAATAACCGCGCCACCGTACACCTTTTGCAGTTTGGGCGCATAGTTGGCGCTGATCCCGTTTTCCTCCAGAAAAAGCATGAGTTCTCTTATTTCGGCCAGTTCGCCGTAAGAGGCGCTGATGGTATTCGCCTTTTTGGCGCCGATGCCGCTCACCTCGGTCAGCCGGGACGGTTTCTCGCTCAGAACGCGCAAGGTATCCGGGCCGAAACACGCGACGATGCGCGCGGCCATAGCTCTGCCCACTCCCTTTATAGCGCCCGAGCCCAAAAACCTTTCCATCCCCCCAAGAGACAGTCCGGCGGCGCTTTTAAAGGAAACGGCCTTGAATTGACGGCCAAACCGGGCGTGTTCCACCCATTGCCCTTCGAGGGATATTTCTTCCCCCAAAAGCGGCGGCATGCTGTTCATGACGACGGAAACGCTGCTATTGCCGGCGCCGGCAACTTTAAACACGCAAAAATTATTGTCGCCGCTTTGAAAGATGATCGCGTCCACAACGCCCTCAAGCCGCTCGCGCATTGGCTTTATCCTCCGTCTTGGCGGCGCGCCGCCGAATATACCCTTTTGACAGCCGGCCTTTTATGGCATATAATATTTATCATTACCGAGCCGGCACGCCCTGAGACCGGCGTAGACTCAACCGGCAGGCAGCGAAGCCCGGAGCGCCGCCCGCCGCATGCAGTATCGTTCAGCACCGGAAAACCGCGAAAAAGGTGATAGTTATGTTACCAGGCCGGCAGATAATCCTTGATCTGTACAATTGCGATTTTGACAGATTAAACGACCAGGCCGATCTGCTGCCCGCACTGGAAAAAATCATGGCGGACAGCGCCATGCCGGCCCTGTCCTATTCCGTGCAGCCGCACGATGAGGACGGAGGCTTTTCCATAGCCGTTTTTCACCGGCACGGTCATGTGGTTATCCATACTTTCCCCGCCACGGGCTTCGCTACGGCGGACGTTTTTTCGGCGGCGGCGGATACTGCCGTCGAGAAAGTATCGACAAAAATAAAGCAAATCTTAAAGTCGGAAAGAAACAAAAACACCATTTTGAAAAGGGGCGATTTCGGCTCGCTGAACGATATGAGGCCAACCATGAAACGGCAGATAAAAGCCTGGCGCAGGGTGCGCAATACCAGCGCGAAAATGTTAAGCATGCTGAAAAACAAAACACCGCCGTCCATAGACTGAAAAACATCGCCCTAACGCGGACGCTTTTTTGTCAGATCACCGGCGCCGCGAATGAACCGCCGCCGGGGAACGGTTTCATACTGTTCCCGGCGGCGGTTTTCGTGGCCGGCGCTCTCAAGCGTCATCCGGCCTTTCGATTATGCCTTCAGGCAGATAAAGTGAAAGTTCCGGCCTTATTTTCACGGCCCGCTTCAAATCGCGCTTAGCGTCTTTGAAATTACCGTTCTTGGACTGCGCCATGCCCCGGCCAAAATAAAGCGCGGCGGCGTTTTCATCGAAAAAAGGCCGCCCTGTACAGTCGGCGAACTCATGCATCCCCTGCTTTCGCGCTTTTTTAGGTGTTTTTTTGTAAAGGCGCAGCGCCTCGGTATAATCGGCGATCGCCCGGCCGAAATCGCTTGCCGATTCCCAAATAACCGCCCGGCCGTAATAAGCGAACGGGCTGGCGGGAAAAATTTCAATTGCTCTGTCCGCGCCGGCCGCGGCCTCACTCTCTTCGCCCAGGAGATGCAAAATATAACTGTTAAAGAAATATCCTTCTTCCCGGTCCGGCGCGATCCGCACCGCCTCCCGCGCGTCGTTGGCGGCCTGAATAAGGTTGCCCGCCCTGACCCAGGCTTTGGCGCTGCCCAAATACAACTCCGCCTGTTCGGGATTGCTGAGTATGGCTTTGCTGAAAAACAGCACGGACGCTTCATACTCCCCTTCCCGATAGGACTTTTGCCCCATCGCCGCAAAATAGGCGCCGGCGTCCGGCCCGATTGAGGCGTTGCCGGTCAGCGGCAAAAAGAGAAAGAGAAAAAGAAAAAATAAATTTTTCGTTGTTTGACGCCATTTTTTTTTGCACGAGACTTCTTGCCGCAGGCGATTAGGCTCCCGGCGGATATCATCCGGGTACGCACCGGACTGATGAAAGCCATGATCAATGTCAGGCAAATTACTCCCTCCCCGGCCGGCGCGGAAAGCACCGTTTATTCCACGGTTACGCTCTTTGCCAGGTTTCTCGGCATATCTACGTTGCAGCCCCGGCTCAGCGCCGCGTAATAGGCTAAAAGCTGCAAAGGTATGACCGCAAGCACCGGCGCGAGATATTTATCGGTATGCGGTATGTATACCGCGTGGTCAACATATTTTTCTATGTTGGCGTCATTTTCCATGGCGATGCCGATGACCAAGGCGTCCCGCGCCTTAACTTCTTTTATATTGCTCAGGGTTTTTTCGTAAACTTCCTCCTGGGTCGCCAGCGCGATCACCGGCGTACCGGCAACGATGAGCGCGAGCGTCCCGTGTTTCAATTCGCCCGCGGCGTAAGCCTCGGCGTGGATATAGGATATTTCCTTCAATTTGAGCGAGCCTTCAAGCGCCACTGCGTAATCAAGCAGGCGGCCGATGAAAAAGACGTCTTCGCTGGCGGCGTATTGCTGGGCGAATACCTTTATCGGATCGACGTCTTCCAAAAGTTTATGTATCCGCTCCGGCATACACTTGATCTCTGCGACGATTTCCTTGAGGCGCCGCTCCTGGGTACTCCCGGAAAGTTGCGCCATATAGACGGCCAAAAGCAGAAGCACCATGATCTGAGTGGTATAAGCCTTGGTCGAGGCGACCGCTATTTCCGGGCCGGCATAGGTGTAAAGCGCCTTGCCCGCTTCCCGGGCAATGGATGAATCCACTACGTTGGTTATGGCCAGGGTTTGCGCGCCAAGCCGTTTGGCCTCTTTAAGCGCGGCCAAAGTGTCGCTGGTCTCTCCCGACTGGCTTACCACGATCAGCAGGCAATCGCTGCCGACGATCGGCGCGCGATAGCGAAATTCCGACGCGATGTCCGTCTCCACCGGCACGCGGGTCAGCTGCTCGATATAGTGTTTGCCGACCATGCCGGCGTGATAGGCGGTGCCGCAGGCAACTATAAAAATCTTCCTGATTTTTTCCATCTCCCGCGCCGTCCAGCTTAATTCCTCAAACACCACCGAATGCCCGTCCTTGCCGATGCGCCCGCTTAAAGTATCGCGGACAGCTTTGGGCTGATCGTATATCTCCTTGATCATAAAATGCTCATAGCCGCCTTTTTCAGCGGCTTGCGCATTCCAAGTCACGACAAATTCTTTTTTGTCGATAGGTTCCCCTTTGCTATTTTCAATCCGCACGCTGTCCTTTGTAACGATCGCCGTCTCGCCGTCGCTCAATATATAGGTGCGCCGGGTTTTGGCGATGATCGCTGGTATATCGGACGCTATGTAGTTGGCCCGCTCGCCGAGCCCTATAACCAGCGGATTGTCTTTTTTGGTGCAAATAAGCCGGTCGGGTTGGTAGGCGCTCATAAACACCAGAGAATAAGAGCCTTCGATGATTGCCAGCACTTTTCTTACCGTGCCGAGCAGATCGCCGGTATAATGCTTTTGCATAAGCTGCGCCACAACTTCGGTATCCGTTTCAGAGGTAAAAGTATAGCCTTCGCTCAGCAGGGCTTCTTTCAATTCCAGATAATTTTCGATGATTCCGTTGTGAACAACGATAAATTTGCCGTCGCAGCTTGAGTGCGGATGGCTGTTGCGATCGGACGGGCGTCCGTGCGTCGCCCAGCGGGTATGTCCGACGCCGGCGTGACCCGCGGGCGGATTGTGCTCCAATTTTTGTTTAAGCGCCTCCAGGCGGCCGGCCGTTTTCTCCACTACTATCTTCTGGCCGTCATATACCGCTATCCCCGCCGAATCATATCCCCGGTACTCCAACCTTGACAAGCCGTCAAGCAAAAAAGGCGTCGCGTTTTCTTCCCCGATATAGCCGACAATACCACACATGGCAAAGTCCCCTTTCATGCAATCCGCCACGTGCGGCAAATAAACACGCAGCCCTATTCTTATTATAACAAAATAACGGGAAAAATACCGTCCGCGGGGAAAATTTTCCGGCCTGGCCGCCCGCAGGCTGCGGCGGCCGGTCAGCCCAGCTCGTTTTTTACTACCTGCGCTATCGACTGAACCAGTTCATTGAGAATTTCCTGATCAGGCCCTTCCAGCATGACGCGCAGGAGCGGCTCCGTACCTGACGCCCTGACCAGCACGCGGCCCGCCTCGCCGAGGGATTTTTCCGCATAGGCGATCGCTTTGGCGATTTCCCTGTTAGTTTGCCAGTTCTCTTTGCTTTTCACCCGCACATTATTGAGCACCTGCGGATATTTGGTCATAAGGCCGGCCAAAGCGGAAAGCGGGCGGTTGTTTCTGACGGCGGCCCTTAGCACCTGTGTGGCCGTTATCAGCCCGTCGCCCGTTGTCGCGTAATCGCCGAATATTATATGCCCCGACTGTTCGCCGCCAAGATTGTAGCCATTTTTGAGCATCTCTTCCAGGACATAGCGGTCGCCCACAGGCGTAACCACACATTTGCCGCCCCGCGCCCTGAAAGCAAAATGAAGCCCTATGTTGCTCATAACGGTCGTTACCAACGTATTGGCGGCCAGTTTGCCCGCTTCCATAAGCTCCAGCGCGCAAATCAGCATCATCTGATCGCCGTCAACCAGCCGGCCGTTTTCATCAACCATCAGGCAGCGGTCGGCGTCACCGTCGTGCGCCACGCCAAGATCGGCTTTTTCCTCCAATACCTTTTTGCACAACCCGTCCATGTGCGTCGAGCCGCAGTCTCTGTTTATATTAAGGCCGTCCGGCCGGTTGTTTATGACGAGCACCTCCGCGCCGAGCGAACGCAAAACAAAAGGCGCCAGCTCGGAAGCCGCCCCGTTGGCGCAGTCTAAAACTATTTTCAAACCGTGCAGATCCGTGCCGGCGGATTTAATCACATATTCGGCATAATCGCCCGCCAGTCCGCTTCTTGTAACTATACGCCCGATTCCTTCTCCCACCGGCTTTTTGTTCAGATCCTGCCCTTCGGCCAATCTTTGTATTTCGTCTTCAACTTCATCCGGCAGTTTGGTTCCCGCGTGGGAAAAAAACTTTATGCCGTTGTCCTCAAAAGGATTGTGGGAGGCGGAAATGACCGCTCCGGCACAGGCGCCGGAATGAGCGGTAAGATACGCGACGGCGGGAGTAGGCATGACGCCGAGCAGATGCGCCTCGCCGCCCGCCG
>JAISPA010000086.1 GCA_031275255.1 Acidaminococcales bacterium
GCCTTGTCCGTCGGCATAGGGATACAGAACTTCCCGGAAGGCGCGGCTGTTTCCCTGCCGCTCCGGCAGGAAGGCGTGAGCGCCGCAAAAGCATTTTTGCTCGGCTGCCTGTCCGGCGCGGTCGAGCCGGTATTCGGCTTTATAACCGTGCTTTTCGCAGCGGTCATCGCCCCTTTTATGCCGTGGCTTTTGTCTTTCGCCGCCGGCGCCATGCTCTACGTGGTGGCGGAGGAATTGATCCCCGCCGCAAATCAGGGCGAACATTCCAACGCCGGCACTTTGGGTTTTATGGCCGGTTTTCTGATCATGATGATCCTTGACGTGGCCCTGGGCTGACGGCCGGCCGCTCACCGGTTCCGCCCCAATCCACCGCCTTGACAGGCGGAGTTCAGGGCGGGTTCGGCATAATCTTGGCGGGAGCCTCGCTGACCAGCGCCGTTCTCTTGCCGAATGAAGCCCCGTTCAAGCGCCGGCGGGCGCTTTACCCGCAGCGGTCAAGTTCCCGGCGCAGGGAGCGGATAAAACTGCCCACCGCCTGGTGACCGCCTTGACGCAAATTCTCGACCAGCGCGCTGCCCACGATAGCGGCGTCGGCGTATTCCGCCGCTTGCCGGGCGGTTTTGGCGTCCGCTATGCCAAAGCCGATGGCTATGGGCAGGTGCGCGTATTGACGCGCCGTCCTGACCAGGTTTTCCGTCGCCTGGTCAAAACCGCCGCCCGCGCCGGTAACCCCCGTGCGGGCCAGGCAGTAAATAAAGCCTGTCCTTGCCCTGGCGCAAATAGCGGCGATCCGTTCTTCGCCGCTGGTCGGCGCGATAAAAGATATGAGGCTGAGCCCGCGCTTTTCTAACGCGCCGGCGGCGACGTCCTTTTCTTCCTCCGGCACGTCCGGCAGGATCAAGCCGTCAATACCGGCGGCGGCGGCTTCGGCGGCGAACCGGTCTACGCCGAAGGCAGCGATGGGGTTGATGTAAGACATGATCAAAAGCGGCGCGGCGGTCTTTTGCCGCAGCCTATTTGCCAGGCGCAAAGTCTTTTCCGTCGTTGCCCCGGCAAACAGCGCATCCGCGCTTGCCTTTTGCAATACCGGCCCGTCGGCCAAGGGGTCGGAAAAGGGCAAGCCTATCTCAATCACGTCCGCGCCTGCCCCGACGGCCGTCAGCACGGCCCTTTCACACTCCGCATAGTCCGGGAATCCGGCCGTGATATAGGCGATCAGTCCTTTTTTGCCTGTAAGCGCCCGGGCGATTTTGTCCATCATCTTTTACCTCCCAGATATTTTTCCACCATTTCCACGTCCTTGTCCCCCCGGCCGGACAGGCAGACGATGACCGCCTCCCCCGGCGCGGTTCCCGGCATGACCGTCTCCAAGGAGGCTAAGGCGTGCGCGCTTTCCAGTGCCGGTATTATGCCTTCAAGCCTGGTCAGGAGTTTAAAGGCTTCTATGGCCTCGTCGTCGGTTACCGCCATATACCGCGCCGCGCCCGCTTCGTGGTAATAGGCGTGCTCCGGCCCCACGCCGGGATAGTCAAGCCCGGCGGAAAGGGAGTAAACCGGCAGTACCTGCCCTTCCCCGTCTTGCATGAGATAGCTGTAAGAACCATGCAGAAAACCCGGCCGGCCGCGATTGATGGTGGCGGCGTTTTCTTTGTCAAGGCCGCGACCGCCCGCTTCCACGCCGATTTTCTCTATGGAGCGGTCGTTGCGGAAGGGAAAGAACATCCCGATCGCGTTGCTGCCGCCGCCGACGCAGGCGATGACCTTGCTGATCCGCAGGCCTTCTTTCGCGGCCTGCGCTTTGGTTTCCCGGCCAATGACCGACTGGAAATCCCTGACCAGCAACGGGTAAGGATGCGGGCCGGCGGCCGTGCCTATAATATAGTGGGTATCGCGCACGTTGGCGACCCAATCGCGGATGGCTTCGCTGGTGGCGTCCTTTAACGTCCCCGTGCCGGAAGCGACCGGGCGCACCTCGGCGCCCAGCATGCGCATGCGAAAGACGTTGAGCCTTTGTCTTTCCATGTCTTCCTCGCCCATATAAACAACGCAATTTAGGCCAAACAAAGCGCAGGCGGTCGCCGCCGCCACGCCGTGCTGCCCGGCGCCCGTTTCCGCCACCGCCCGGGTTTTGCCCATGCGCAGCGCCAAAAGCGCCTGCCCGATGGCGTTGTTTATTTTGTGTGCGCCGGTATGCAGCAAGTCTTCCCTTTTCAGGTAAACAGCCGCCCGCCCGTAATGTTTGCTCAGACGGTCAGCCCGGTAAAGGGTGGTGGGGCGTCCGGCGTAGCCGCGCAGCCAGCGCCGGAGTTCGGTTTGAAATTCCCTGTCCCGCCGCAGTTTAAGATACTCTTTTTCCAGACCGAGCAAGGCCGGCATTACCGTTTCCGGCACAAAACGCCCGCCGAACCCGCCAAATTTTCCTCTTTTGTCAGGTAATCCCTTGATCATTGTCCCGCCTCCTTTAAAGCCATCTCCCGTGTTTTTTGCCCTATGTCGCCCGCCGTAACCAAAGCCTCGCCGACCAATACTCCCTTAAAGCCCGCCTCTTTCAGCAGTGCGGCGTCTTCCCCGCTTTTTATCCCGCTTTCGCTTACGGCCGGCTTGCCCGCGCACTGCGGCAGCAGGCGCAGCGATACTTCAAGGTCTGTTGCAAAGTTCGTAAGATCGCGGTTGTTTATGCCGATTATCCCGGCGCCGGCATCCAAACTTTTGTCTATGTCCGCCTCGTCGTGCGCCTCGACCAGGCAGTCCAGCCCGAGTCCCCCCGCTTCGGCGATAAATTCCGCCAGCCGCTTTCGGTCGAGGATGCGCGCAATGAGGAGCAGGGCATCGGCTTTAAGGTAAGCCGTTTCATAGATCTGGTAAGGGTGGATGATAAATTCTTTGCGCATGACCGGCAGGTCGGTTATTTCCCTGACCGCCGCCAAATCCTGCGCTTTGCCGAGAAAATGCCCGTTGGTATGGACGGAGAGGGCGGCCGCGCCGCTATTTTCATAAACGCGGGCAAGCTCCTCTACCGTTTTCCCCGGACAAAGCGTTCCTTTGGCCGGGGATGCCAGTTTACATTCGGCGATCAGCGCCCAGCCGGCTTTTTTTATTTTTTGCCCGAAAGCGCCCCCCCTTTTTTCAATCTTGCGCTCAAAAGCCGCCAAAGGAACCTCCCGCATGGTTTTTTCCAAGGATAGTTTTTGTTTCGCCACTATTTGCTCAAGCATCAGCATCCGCCCCTCGCGCGTTTTTTATAAATTCCCGGATCAATTCCGGCGATTTTTCCCCGTCTATTTCCACGCCGCCCGCCACATCCACGGCGAAAGGGTGCAAAGCCCTGATCGCCTGCCCGACATTGCCCGGCGTCAGCCCGCCCGCGATAACCGCTTTCGCCGCCATGGCGCCCAATTCAAGGCCGCGCCAGCAAAAAGGCTGCCCCGCGCCGCCGCTTGTGCCGTCGGCGCGTGCGCGGTCAAAGACAAAGGCGCGCGCCTTCGCCCAGGCGTCCAGGGGAAAGGAAAACTTGCCGTCCGCCCCGACCGCCACGCTGCGGAAAACCGGCAGGCTGATTTCATCCAGCCATTCCGGCGGTTCATTCCCGTGCAGCTGCACTATATCCAGTACGCACCGCGCCGCCGCCGCCAGGACAAAAGCGAGCGGCTGGTTTTTGAATACTCCGACTAAAGGCACACCGCCGGCGGCTTCCCGTATCCGGCAGGCCGCGCTTATGTCCACCCGGCGGGCGCTGCCGGCAAAAATCAGGCCGATGAAATCCGCTCCCGCCTCCCGGGCCGCGCGCGCCGCGTGCGGCGTTTTTACACCGCAGATTTTCACTTTGGTTTTCAGCGCCATCTTTTCCGCCCCCTCCCGCCAAAAAAACAAGCCTGTCCGCTCCGCAGGAACGAACAGGCCGTGGTACCATCCTTTTTCGGAAAGCATCCCCCGCGCCGGGAAAACAAACAAAAAACCATCCAGCCCGCCAGGGGCGAATGATTCGCGCTGCCACCCTATTTCAGAAAGATAACCTTTCCCTTGTTTCAGACACAGGCCAAAGCCGATGCCCCAGCCCGGTAACGGGGGCGTCCGCAACGGCCTACTGACGTTTGGGCGCGTTCAGCCGAAAAACTCCCGGGGCCATTCGTTTTGCGCCTTGATACCGGTCATCGCACCGCCAGCGCCTGGCTACCGGCTCGCTTGAAAAAAGCCCGCAAAATTACTTGTCCCGTTCTTTGCCTTTTCCCTGTTTTTTCTTTAATCATACCCGTACCCGCCGGGTTTGTCAATATGGGAAACCGCCGCCAGGCGGAAATCAATTTTGACAAAACGAGAGAGAAATGCTCTAGCGGCGTTGGCGCAAGCGAAAAGTTTTCCGCCGGAACCGTTTTATCCGCAGCCGTGATGCGGATTTTTTCATAAAGCGTGGTATGGCTGTCCCTTTGTGCATAGCGAGTCATATCGTCTGATAAAACAGAACAGCCGAAATTGGCGGGACGCAGTAACCGACATTTTTCTTAAAACCGCCCGACTCTAATTCCGCAATGATTGCATCACTTCCAATCCTGGGAGTAACGACGATAAAATAATCTTCCGGATACGGCAGAAATCTGTCTTTGGCTATCATCTCATAGTTCTCATTCACCATGATTGCTTTGTTGCGGTCATAAAATTTCGGAACAATACCGCCGCGCAAGAAATACGGGAGCAGTCGCTGAGCTACCGTTCCGCATCCCCAGAATATCACTTCGCGTTTGGATTGCGCCGCAATATTTACGAGAGCCCCGGCGCTGTCCTCAACCCATTTTTTCATTTTTACCGTCGAAATATTATAGATGTTTAGCAGCAATTCGTTCCAATGCGCATAGTTGCCTGCCCAACCGCCCGTTTCAGCGTCTGAAAGGACGTCGCTTTTGTGCGGCATTGCCACGCGAAAAATATTATCGAATATTTGTTCAACATGCAAACTTTCATGCTCGTCGGTTGTTATGATCTACAAACAGTTTTCCTTATGGAATCCACGCAGGTATTCGCCAAGAGCAATGGAGTCCTGCCATAAATCTTCCGCACTTTGCTGCCTGATGAAAAGACATTTCCTTCCGGATTCCAGCAGATTCATAAAACGCAATATCCTGCACCTGTACTTCTCGAATATGTAATCGTATTGTATATCAAGGCCGCCTGGCATGAAATCATGGAGGAACGTAACATCCCATTCTCTGTCTGCAAACACGCACCCTGACGGGAGAGGCGAGAACTCTTCTATGTTGCCGCGGCTCAAGAAGCCAACAAATTTATTTTCTATCAATGATTGCACTTTTATTGTTTGCGGAGTAATAAGCCAATCGAAAGGCAGGGAAAAGGTTCTCAGCAAATTACACCGCAATTGATGCGCGACGGTACAATTACTGCCTAAGCTGACAATCGCGTCAAATACTTTTGTGTTCACGGTCGGTAAAACTCCTTAACCTATCTTGGGGATTCCATAAATAACCTGGTACCTTGTAACACCCAAAAGTTGCCGGCGAGCGACGAGGATTTTTTTCGCCGGGCAAAGCGCAAAATGCAGGCGAACACCGCAGAATGCTGCCTTCCCCCTCATAGAGGACAACCCGCCGATACGTTTTTCGCTGCGTTTTTGGCTTGCGCAAAACTACGGCGGTTATGTTGGCATTCTGCATTTGGCCGTCCATGGCCTTCAAAGATTCGGCGAGGCTTTGCAATACCGCCCGGCGGGAAAAAGACCGGTGTTGGGTAAACTTTTAGGTGTTACGGGGTACTGGGGTGAAAGCATTTACTTTTGAACGGTAATTCATGCAGCAGGCTTGGAATGTGTCTGCAAATAAAGTCTCTCCAATATCTATAGGTGCTTTTAATTTGTGGGCGTAAACAGAGGCGGTAGATATAGCTTTTTTATCATAGGCAACATAATTATAGATAATGTTACCTGCGGTAAGGAAGAAATACAGCCTGTAAAGCCGCCTGTCTGTTTTGGAGAAAGATACCGTTTCCCCAGGCGCAAAATAAAAAGATGCTGAAAACCAGTAGTTACCACAAAAATAAAAAAACAGCAGGTAACATTATCTATAATTATGTTACCTGCCCTATATATGAATGGGAAAAGCGGCTTTGCCACATTAATTGATTGGGCTAATCAAATTGATGAACTGCTGACTGTCCGATTCCCCCATGCGAAAAAAGTGATTTCAGTCCTGGACAATTTGAACACACATGTGATTTCGTCGCTGTATGAGGCGTTTTTGCCCGAAAAAGCGAGAATGCTCGCAAAAAGGCTTGAAATGTATCATACACCGAAACATGGAAGCTGGTTGGATATCGCCGGGATTGAAATCAACAGCATGACGACGCAATGCCTTTAACCGACGCATCGACAACATGGAAATGTTACGGAGCGGGTTGGCGGCCCGGGAAACGTGCAGGAATGCAATACCAAAGAGGATTGACTGACAATTTTCCGCGGACGACGCAAGGATCAAATTGAAAAGATTGTATCATAATATATTTAGATAATGCAAAACGCCGGGCGATTCATTATAGCACCAAAACAACATTTGTGCCGCTTCAGGTGTTACAAGGTACTAGATCATTCAAAATTCAGGATTTTCTTTTTGAGCAGCAAAAGTGCCAGCATTACCGCCAAAATGCCCCCGGAGAACTTGGCGACAATCACGGGGAAGACCATTTCCGGGTTCGCCCCGCCGGTGAAAGCCAGGACGTCGCCCAACACAAAAGAGCCGGAAACCGCAAAAGCCACGTTCAGCAATTTGCCGCGCCGGTTCATGCCGCCCAGCACGCTCCAGACCGGTATGCTGCTGGCCAGTTGGGTTAAGAGGCCGGTAGACGCTTCGCCGTTGATGCCGGCCATCTCGCCCGCTTTGGCCATAAGGCGGCCTAACCGGCGGTTGAGAAACAAAATCATGGGAAAAGCGCCTGTCAGCACAATGGCGATGAGTCCCACCAGCAACAGTCCGACTTCCAGGGGAACGCCGCCCAGCATGGGGTCTTTTTCCACCATTAGATAAAACAGCGGCAGACGGATGCCGGTGAGATACTGGAAAATAGCGATACCGGGGCTGGCGGCGGCGACGAAAGTAACGCCCTTGCCGAAAGCCGCAAACAGCCGCAGCATAAGGTTTTGCCTGAGAACAAGTCCCGCGCCGACGAATACGGCGAGGCAGATGACCGGAAAGGTGTTAAGAAGCATTTCCCCCCAAGGTATGGGCGTGGAGGTCACCGCCATGGCCAGCCCGCCCAGAAGGCAGCCCAGTGGCAGCGTAACAACGCCGAGGAGGACGCCGGTGGCGAAAAGGGTGTGGTCTTCTTTGTCGATGATCGTGAGGGCGTAAGGAATGGTGAAACATATAGTGATGCCCATCATGGAAGCAACGATTATGCCGCCGTAGTTGCCGACGGCCGCGTTTCCCTGCGCCATTTGGACGGACATGGCGTATCCGCCCATGTCAAGGGCCAGGAGCGAGGCGGGAAACATGGCGGGGGATGCGCCGAGCCATTGATAAAAAGGGGTAACGACAGGCGCGAGCAGCCGCAGCAATACGGGGGAGGCGGCGATAATGCCCACAACGGCCAAGGCCAGGTCGCCCATCGCTTGAAATCCCGCGTCAAAGCGTTCGCCGTAGCCGTATTTGTTGCCGCGCAATTTGTCAAAAAGACCCGTCAGCATGAAAATAACCAGTATGCTCATGACGGCGCCGCTGACGCTCAGGTTCTCCGCGTAACTTGCCAGGGAGTCGGTGAATATTTGGCTGTTGATACTTTCAGACAGATTGTCCAGCATGTCTTTTCCTTTCCCGCCGGCGCGGATTGTTTTTAAAGGTTTGTGCCTGTTTCCAGCAATTCTATGTACTCTTGGTATTTATATTTTTTGTTTTTTTTCATTGCGTCGTCAGCAGATAATATGCCGTTTTGACAAAATTCCCCCATAATTGATTTTGCGGTAGGATAGGATACATTTATCAAATTACAGGCTTGCTTTATGGTAATTATTGGCTGTTCAAAAAGAATTTCCAATATCTTCAGTCCGTTTGCGGCATTTTTAAAGCTAGCGTTTATAATTTTGGCATGGCTGTCTTTCATTTTAATAATTTTTTTCGCTGTTTCCGCTGCCTCTTTCGATACTTGGGCAACGCCGGCCAAAAAAATTTGAGCCAGCTTTCCCAGTCGCCGTTGGTGCGTACAGCCATTAAGCGGTCATAGTATTCCATTTTGTTGATTTTAAAATAATAACTAAGATATAACAAAGGCTTGCTTAAAATTTCCTGCCAGCAAAGCCAGAACATTATCAACAGCCTTCCTATGCGCCCATTGCCGTCAAGAAAAGGATGAATGGTTTCAAATTGCGCGTGTATCAGCCCGATTTTAATCAGCGCCGGCAAATTATTGGAGGTGTGCATATATTTTTCTAAATCGGCTATGGCCTTTTTCATTTCAGGCACCGGCGGAGGGATAAAAACAGCAGTCGCGATGGTACTGCTGTGTCCGCCAACCCAATTTTGGGATGTCCTGAATTCTCCCGGCTGCTTTTGGCCGCCGCGTACGCCGTAAAGCAAAATTTTGTGTATTTCCTTTAAAAGACGCAAGGAAACAGGAAACTCTGTCAGCCTTTTCAGGCCGTAGCTCATGGCATTTATGTAGTTTGCAATTTCTGCCAGATCGTTCGCTTTTTCTTTTGATTTTAATTCATCGGCGTTGAGGATATCAATTAAAGATGCCTGAGTACCTTCTATTTGCGCACTCAGCACGGCCTCTTTTTTTATGTACATGGACACAAACAGTTCAGGATTTGGCAAGGTTTGCGTAATTCCGTCAAGTCTGCCCAAAGCCCGGTCGGCATTTGACAGAAGTGAGATCAACTCATTGTCCATCAGCAATTTGGGCGCTGGCGGCAACGGCAGCGGGATAAAGGCCATATAGCCGCCCGGCTGCTTTATGAATGTTCCGGCGCGCCTAAAATGATTTGCCATTTTGCACTCCTATAGGTATTAAAAAATAAGGCACATTTTTTTAATTAGAGGCAGGTAAGGGATGTTGCAATTAAAATGTATTTTAATTGCCAGGGTGTCTTGGCGACGATATTAAAAAATAAGGCGCATTTTTTAATTGCGGAGAAACTTGTCAGAGTACGTTTGCCGCAGTCCGGTCTCAAACATTAAAGCGAAAATTGGTCACGTCGCCGTCGCGCATGATATAATCTTTGCCTTCTAAACGGATCAGGCCTTTTTCGCGGGCGGCGGCGTAAGAGCCGCTGCCTGTGAGGTCGTCGTAGGAGACGATCTCGGCCCGGATAAAGCCGCGCTCAATGTCGGAATGTATGACGCCCGCCGCCTGCGGCGCTTTGACGCCGCGCCGGATGGTCCAGGCGCGCGCTTCCGTCTCGCCGGCGGTAAGAAAACTTATGAGATCGAGCAACTTGTACGCGGCGCCAATCACGCGCTCAAGGCCCGGCGCTTTTAGCCCCAGGCTGCGCAAAAATTCCGCCGCTTCGTTCTCGTCCAATTGCGCGATTTCCTCTTCCAGCCGGGCGGACAGCGGCACTGTTTCGGCGCCGTCCTGCCGGGCGTATTCTTCCACCTGCCTGGTCAAAGGGCCGCCGCCCTTTTCCACGTCCTTTTCATGGATGTTGGTGACATACATGACCGGTTTTAGTGTCAGGAGATTTATCTCGTGCAAAAGGCCTTTTTCTTCGGCGGAAAGGTTGAGCCGTCTGGCCGGTTCGCCTTTTCCCAGCCCGCTTTTTATTTTCTCCAGCGTTTCTTTTTCGGCGGCGGCGCCTTTGTCGCCGGACTTTGCTTGCCGGCGCAGGCGTTCCAGGCGCCGGTCGATGCTTTCCAGGTCAGCAATGCACAATTCGGCGTTGATGATTTCAATGTCGCGCAGAGGGTCTATGGAACCGGCGACGTGCGCTATGTCGCCGCCGGCGAAACAGCGCACCACCTGCGCTATGGCGTCCACTTCCCTGATATGCGCGAGGAATTTGTTGCCAAGGCCTTCGCCGGCGGAAGCGCCTTTAACCAGGCCGGCAATGTCAACGAAGCGGATGGCGGTGGGCGTAACCTTGCGCGAAGAATACATGCCGGCAAGCACGCCGAGCCGTTTGTCCGGCACGCTTACCACCCCGACGTTCGGCTCAATAGTACAGAAAGGATAGTTGGCCGCCTCGGCGCCTGCCTTGGCGACAGCGTTAAACAGAGTGCTTTTGCCAACGTTGGGCAGCCCGACAATTCCCACTTGCAAATTACCCATTTGTGTTCTCCAAAGCGTCGGGCGCTTTTTTAATTATCGCTTTCACGGCCTTTTCAAATTTCGGCCGGGGAATCATAACATACCGCCCGCAGCCGCGGCATTTGAGGCCGAAATCAATACCCGTTCTTTGCACTTCCCATTCGTCTGAGCCGCAGGGATGGGTTTTTCTCATTTTCACAATATCGCCGACTGCGTAGCGTACAATGGCCATGCGCGCAAAATCTCCCCATCGCCGGCTTTGCCGGCAAAATTGTCTTTATCAGGAAATATTCGTTATGTCTATTACCTTAAAACCGCCTTTTTCCATCTGTTCCTTTATTTTATCCGTATTGACAAAGTCGCCGCGGATGACGATCTCACGGTTGTCCCCTTCTTCGTTGATGATCGTGAAACTGGTGATGTTCTGGCCAAGGTTTTTAAAAACCAGTCCCACTTCGGCCAGCATGCCCAGGCGGTCATGAAAAGTGGCGGTGATCCTTGTTTTGCCTTCCGGCAGCCCCATGACGTCCACCAGCAGTTTGAAAATATCCGTCTCCGTAATGATGCCGACGAGTTTCCCCGGGTCGTCGTCGGAGACCACCGGAATAGCGCCAATCTTGTTTTTATACATTAAAAGCGCGACTTCTTCAATGGTGGCTTTTTCTTTTACGGTCAAAAGATTGGCGGACATTATTTCCCCCACGGTTATTTTGCGCAAAAGATAATTAGCCTCGTACTTGGACAGTGTGGTGGCAGGGGAAGGCGAGGCCATGTGCAGGTCGCGGCTGGTCACTATCCCGACAAGCCGTCCGTCGTCAACCACCGGCAGCCGCCTCACGTTGCTGACCCGCATTACCTCCATGGCGTCCAGGATGCTGATATCTTTGCTTATAAATACAGGATTTTTCGTCATACGTTTGTAAACAAACATAAAATATTGTCACCTCTTTTTGGATTTTAGCGCGATTGTATTTGGGCGGCGCCAACATAGCAGGCGATTGCCGCAAGCGGCCATTAAATATTGCCTTTAACCGCCCCTGCCGCCGCCGCCAGCAATATAGAGCCGCCGCCGCCGATGAGCGCCGCGCCCAGGGCGACATAAAACGCCCTGACAACTTTTCGGCCAAATATTTTTACCAGTAGCCGCGCTTTGCGGCTTTCCATGAACCAATCGTAATCCTTGAAAGCGCAAAATGCGGAAAACCCGCCTGCCAACATCAGCAATGCGCCCTCCAAAACAGCCATCTTTGCATCAGCCTCCTATTATATTAAATGTCAAACAAAGCCTGGCAAGCGCATTGGCGGCATACGGGCGGCGCTTCTCAGCCGCCGAGGTAAGCGTTTCTGACCGACTCGCTGGCCGCCAGTTCCGCCGCAGGGCCTGACAGTGTGATTTGGCCGCTTTCCAATACGTAGGCTTTGTTGGCGACGGAAAGCGCCATGTGGGCGTTCTGCTCAACGAGCAAAATAGTTGTCCCCGCCTTGTTTATTTCCTTGATTATGGAAAATATTTCCTGTACCAGCCGCGGCGCAAGGCCCATGGACGGCTCGTCCATCAAAAGCAGCTTCGGCTTCCCCATAAGGGCCCGCCCCATGGCCAGCATTTGCTGCTCGCCCCCGGAAAGCGTGCCGGACAGCTGTTTTTTGCGTTCCGCCAGGCGGGGGAATCTTTCAAACACCTTTTGATAGTCTTTGAGGATTTCCTGTTTGTCCCGCCTGAGATACGCGCCCATTTCAAGGTTTTCCAGCACGGTCATATTAGCGAATATCCTGCGCCCCTCCGGAACCTGGCACAGGCCGAGGGCAACTATTTCATGCGCCGGCAGCCCGCCGATCTCTTTGCCCATAAATTTTACGCCGCCGGTTTTTATTTTCAAAAGGCCGGACACGGCGTTCAAAGTCGTGCTTTTGCCCGCGCCGTTGGAGCCGATCAGCGTTACGATCTCGCCTTCGCCGACAGACAAGGCGACATCCTTTATGGCGTGGATGCCGCCGTAAAAGACGTTGATGTTTTCAATGCGGAGCATCGGGCACCTCCTCCCCGAGATAAGCCTCAATCACCCTGGGATCGCGGCGTATCTTTTCTGGCGCGCCCTGCGCGATCGTGATCCCGTATTCCAGGACGTATATCCGTTCGCAAAGATCCATGACCAAACGCATGTCATGCTCAATCAGAAGCACGGTAAGGGCAAATTCGCCACGTATCCATCTGATCATTTTTGTCAGGTCGTTGGTTTCCTGCGGGTTCATGCCGGCGGCCGGCTCATCCAGAAGGAGCAGGGAAGGCCTGGTCGCGAGCGCCCGCGCAATTTCCAGGCGGCGCTGCTCGCCGTAAGGGAGGTTTTTGGCGGTCTCGTGCATTTTGTCTTTGAGGTTGAATATTTCCAGAAGTTTGGCCGATTCCCGCTCCACGTCCTCCTCTTCCGGGAAATAGCGCCCTGCCCGCAGGACGCTTTCCGCCAGGCTGCAAGACAGGTGGTAGTTGTGGGCGATCTTGACGTTGTCGAGCACCGACAGTTCCGAAAAAAGCCGGATGTTTTGAAAAGTGCGGGCAATGCCTGACTGGGTTACCTGAAAAGGCTTCAGCCCTTTCAAAGATTTGCCGCTTAGGAATATGTTGCCGCCGCTGGGGCTGTAGACCCCGGTCAGCAAATTGAACACTGTGGTTTTGCCCGCGCCGTTTGGGCCGATCAATCCGACCAGCTCGCCGGAGTGTATTTTAAGATTAAGATCGTCCAGGGCGGTCAGCCCGCCAAACTTTATGGAAAGCGCATCCGTTTTAAGCAGCATCTCGCCTTATCCCCCCTTTGCGCAGCAAACCCAGCATTTTCTCGCTCAGTTCTTTGTTGCCTAAAAGGCCTTGCGGCCGGAAGATCATGAGTACGATCAGCGTTACGGCGTAAATGATCATGCGCCATTCGGGAAAATCCGCCAGGGCCGCCGAAACAAACACCAGGATGACCGCGCCGATGATAGAGCCGCTGATGGAACCCAGCCCGCCCAGCACCACCATGGTCAGTATGTCAAAAGAACGCATAAAAGTAAAGGATGAAGGATGCGCCAGATAAAAATAATGGGAGAAGAGCGCGCCGCCCAGGCCGGCGAACCCCGCGCCGATCGTAAAAGCCAAAGTTTTATATTTGGCGGCGTCTATGCCCATCGTCTCCGCCGCGAGCTCGTTTTCGCGCACGGCGATCAGGGCGCGCCCGTGCGCCGAATTGACAATGTTCTTAATAAGGTAAACGGTCAGGAACATCAGCCCGAAAGCCCAGGGGAAATTGGTCAGGTGCGGTATGCCCATAAAGCCTGACGCGCCGCCGACGTAGGGCGTGTTCAGAATACATACCCGGATGATCTCGCTCAGGCCAAGCGTAGCGATCGCCAGATAGTCGCCCGACAGGCGCAGCGTGGGGACGCCAATGACGAACCCCAGAGCCGCCGCCGCGATAAAAGCCGCCAAGATCGCTATGATGAAAGGGAGGCCTTGCTTGACGGTCATAATCGCGCTGACATAAGCGCCGATCGCCATAAACCCCGCGTGTCCTATGGAGAACTGGCCGGTAAAGCCGTTGATGAGGTTGAGGCTTACCGCCAGGATTATGTTTATGCAGGCCAGTATGATGTTAAGCTGCCAGAAAGGGCCGATAATCTCCGTTTCCATCAGCGCGTGCAGGAGAAGGAAAACGACCGCGCCGCAAAAAAACATTATGAGGTCATTTTTTCTTGTTTTGTTCATAAAACGGCACCTACACTTTCTCGCGTGTGTTTTTGCCCAAAAGCCCGGAGGGTTTGAACAAGAGGATGAGTATGAGAATGGAGAAAGCTACGGCGTCGCGAAAGGTAGAGGACAAAAAACCGCTGGCCATGGCTTCCACGACGCCAAGGATCAGTCCGCCCGCCATGGCGCCCGGAATAATGCCGATGCCGCCGAGCACGGCCGCGACGAAAGCCTTTATGCCGGGCATCATGCCCATTAAAGGATCGATGGAATTGTAATATATGCCCACCAGCACGCCGGCCGCCGCAGCCAGGGCCGAGCCGAGGGCAAAGGTCCAGGAGATGACTTTGTCCACGTTTACGCCCATAAGGCGGGCCGTGTCCGTGTCGTAGGACACCGCCCGCATAGCCTTGCCGACCTTGGTGTGTTGCACGATATAAGTAAGGAAAGCCATGAGCAGGAGGGACACCGCGAAAATCAATATCTGCTGGCTGTTTATGATGATCCCGTAAAAACGGTATATTTCAGACTCGAAGATCGCGGGGAAGGTACGCGGTTGCGGCGAAACAAACAATATCAGTGTGTAGTCCAGAAAAAACGAAACGCCGATCGCCGTGATGAGAGCGGTGATCCTGGGCGCGCGACGCAAAGGGCGGTAGGCGAGGCGCTCTATGACCATCCCGGCCAAAGCGGCGGCCAGCATGGCGAAAAGAAGCGAAGGCAAAAAAGAAAGGCGCAAAACGGCCGCGGCGAAAAACCCTGCGTAAGCCCCCAGCATGTATATATCGCCGTGCGCGAAATTGATAAGTTTCAAAATGCCGTAGACCATGGTATAGCCCAAGGCGATGAGCGCGTATATGCTGCCGAGCGATATGCCGTTGATCATCTGCTGTATAAACTGCGACAAAAAAGACGATGAATCCAAGGCGATCTCCTTTCCTGCGGCTTCCGGGCGGCCGCCCGCGCCAGCCAAATTAAAGTTTCGGGTCGACCCTTTCCTTGAAGGTCACTTTCCCGTCCTTGTTCTCGTTGATTACGGCGCCTTTGATGGGATTGTGGCTGGCGTCCAGCGTGATTACGCCTGATACTGTCCGCAGGTCTTTGGTGGCGGCTAAAGCGTCCCTGATTTTTTCGGGATTGTCGGATCCCGCCCTCTTTATGGCGTCAAGCAGCACGAAGACGGAATCATAGCCGAGTACCGCCTGCGTGTCCGGAACAATGCCGTACTCGTCTTTATATTCTTTAACGAATTTTTGCACCGCGGGGCTGGTGTCGTCCGCCGAGAAATGACCGGGGTAATAAGTATTGTTCAGCGCCCGCGCGCCGCCGATCTCAAACAATTTCGGCGAGTCCCAGGCGTCCACGCCGACGATCGGCTGGGCAAGGTCGAGTTCGCGCGCTTGTTTGACAATCATGCCCGCTTCCTGATAATTGCCGGGAACAAAAATAACGTCAGGCTTGGCCGCTTTTATCTTGGTGAGAGTGGCCTTGAAATCGGTGTCTTTGGCTAAATAAGCTTCCCTGGCGACTATCTTG
>JAISPA010000156.1 GCA_031275255.1 Acidaminococcales bacterium
TGTCATTTCCGCCGGGTTTGCGGGGGTGGCGGGCAGTTTTTACGCCAGCTATATTTCTTTTGTCAGCCCCGACACTTTTGTCTACAACGATTCCTGCACCATACTGGCCATGGCGGTGCTGGGGGGGCTTGGCAGCGTGCCGGGGTCGGTCGTCGGCGCGGCCGTGCTTACGCTTATCCCTGAAATGCTGCGTTTTCTGAGCAACTATCGGATGCTTATTTTTGGCTTTCTCATGGTCTTTATGATGATCTACCGGCCATCCGGCTTTTGGGGGGCGGACAGGCGGACGCTCAATATTTACAAAATAAACGCCGGGGAACGCAAACATGGCTGAAATACTCAACGTCAAAGACGCCACCATCCGCTTTGGCGCCCTTGCGGCGGTAAATAAAGTCAGCCTGGCGCAAAACGACGGCGACATAATATCGCTTATCGGGCCAAACGGCGCCGGCAAGACAACCCTTTTCAACTTGCTGACAGGTGTTTACCGGCCAGACAGCGGCGAGATTTTTTTCCATGGCGAGAATATAACTGCGCTCAAGCCCCATCAGCGGGTACAAAAAGGCATCTCCCGCACTTTCCAGAACATCAGGCTGTTTGCCGCCATGACGGTGCTGGAAAACCTGCTCGTGGCCAACGCCGGGTGCAGCGGCGAAAGTGTCCTGCGCTCCGTGTTGGGCGGGAAAGGCCTTGCCCGGCGGCGGCGGGAAATTGTTGAACAATGCGAACATCTCCTGGAGATAGTCGGCCTTAAAGACAAGGCGGCTGAAATGGCTACGAGCCTGCCTTACGGACAGCAAAGGCTGCTGGAGATCGGCCGCGCCCTTTCCACCAACCCTAAGCTCGTGCTCCTCGACGAACCGGGCGCGGGCATGAACAGCCTGGAAAAAGAAGAACTGACCAAACTCATCTACCATATAAAGGACACGATGAAAAAGAATGTGCTTTTGATTGAGCACGACATGAAATTTGTCATGAATATATCGCATCACATTGTCGTGCTTGATCACGGCGAAAAAATTGCCGAGGGCCTGCCGGAGGAGATACAAAGGAACCAGCAAGTAATCGAGGCTTATTTGGGCCGCGCGACTTTCACTTTTGCCGAGGAGGCGTAAAATGCTCAAGGTAGACGGCCTCCACGTGAGATACGGCGTGATTCCGGCGCTTAAAGGCATATCTTTTTATATAGCGCATGGGGAGATAGTGGCGCTCATAGGCGCCAACGGCGTTGGCAAGACAACGGCGCTGCATTGCATCTCCGGCATCGTCAAGGCGGCCGGGGGCAGCATAACCTTTAACGGCCAGAACATCACCAACATGCCTGCCCACAAGATTGTCGCCCTTGGCATCTCGCAGGCGCCCGAAGGGCGCGGCGTGTTCCCCAACCTTACCGTTTGGGAAAATCTCTCCCTCGGCGCTTACCTGCGCCATGACAAAAATGAAATCGAAAACGACCGGAAAATGGTCTGCCAAATATTCCCCCGGCTGAAAGAACGGCAAAACCAGGCGGGCGGGACCCTCTCCGGCGGCGAACAGCAAATGCTGGCCATCGGCAGGGCGCTTATGGCCAGGCCAAAGCTGCTCCTGCTCGACGAACCGTCCATGGGGCTTGCGCCAATTGTCGTTGAAGACATCTTTAAAACCATCAGGAGGATAAACAAGCAGAACAAAACCACTATTTTGCTTGTGGAGCAAAACGCCCAGATGGCGCTTATGCTTTCCAACCGGGCCTATGTGCTGGAGACGGGCGAGATAATCGCCACGGGAAATTCCCGCGACCTCATAGGCGACGAGCAAATTAAAAAATCCTATCTCGGCTTATGACCGTCCCCTGCGGCAAAGGCCGTTGTCTTCCCGGCCCGGCGCCGCAGCTTGCCTGTACTATACCCCGGTGCGCCCGGGGGCGGGACGGCAAAATTTGCCCAAACGGAGAGATGCCGCAAGGCGCAACGCATAGTTAAAAACATATAAGGAGGTTGGCAACGAATGAAAAAATTAACAATGCTTCTGCTCTTTTTAATTTTGAGCCTTCCAAGCGCGGCCGCCGCGAAAAAGGGCGGATTAGAGTTCGACCAGGCCGGCTTTACGCAGCAATACAAAACAGCGGTTTTTGACAACGGTTTCCAGCTGGAATTTTTGGCGCCAAGCACAGCCAGGCGAGGAAAACGCATTGAGGGGGTCATTTTGAACCTTGTCAACAACTCGGGCGAAGTGTTGACCATCCGTTGGCGGGAAAGTTTGCTCGCTTGCGGGGATTTAGCGACCATGCCTTTTCTGCCCGGCATGAAATACGAGGACGCGGGCAATCCGTCCGCGACGCCGGACACCATATTGCCGCCTAAAAAACGGCAACAGCTTATTGTTTACTTTTCAAATGTAAACCTTTCCTCAAGCCGTGTTTCAGGCGTGAATTTTCCTTCCGGTTACAGCGTCGCAAACGTGCATCCTCCTTCCGGGAAAATAAATGGCATTAGCCTCGAAATACCGGATTCCTTTGACCTAATCAAAGTGCAGGAACGCCCCGATTACTATAAGTTTGAGCTGACCATAAAGGTGATAGACAGCAAAGGGCGGGAAAAATTTTGCCAGGCCGAAAGCTATCCCATGAAGAACTGATTTGGGGCGGCGAAGGTCGCTCCATCGAAAATTCAGCTTGAAATGAAGGGAGTTAGTGAAAGTTGCAGAAATTGCCCGTTTGCCTCACCTGTCAATTCTCTTTTTGTGGAATTTTCAAGAACTTATCCACCAAACGGCCAGCCAACGCCGGGCTTGATGAAGAAGCCTGCCGTTGGCGGCGTTACGGCCACTATAAATACCGGATCGATAAGGAGGCGGAAAAATGTCGGATACGTTAAGGCCGGTGTCCATTTATACTTTGTTTGCCCAGCTCTTTTCCTCCGTGGCGCGGGAGGTTACGGCAGATTTTGGCGCGGCGGGCGCGGCGGCGGTAAGGCGCGGGGTGAGAAAATACGGCGAAGCCCGCGGACGGCATATCGCGCAAAATGCCGCTTTGGACGGCAGGCCCAACACCATTGAAAACTACCTGCCGTATTATGACATGGAACGTTCCGGGCTTTTTGTCTACGCTACGGCAATGAGCGACAACCTGATCGACCAGGAGTTTTACAAATGCCCTTTCGCCGAGGCGTGGATAAAAGACGGCGACCAGTCGCTGGGAAAACTTTACTGCGACGAAATAGACCGCGCCATCGCCGCAGGCTTCAACCCCGGCCTCAAACACGAAGAAATAACGCACCTGCTTGACGGCGCGCCAAGCTGCCACATGACTTTTCAAATGAAAAAAGGGGATAAAAATGCGAAATAAACCTGTTTGCTACGTCCCTGGCCGGCAAACCCCGGAAATATACAGCGGCGTGCCAACTTTTTTAGGCCTGCCCAAAATAGAAAACAAGGAAGACCTCGCGGCAAACGATATAGTAGTCATGGGCGTACCCTGGGAAGGGACCTGCACTTACGGCGGCTTTTCCGGCTGCGACCTCGCGCCCAAGGCAATCCGCGCCGCCTCTTTGCGCTACGGCGGATACCTGCCGGATTATGACATAGATGTGTTTGAACATTTGTCCGGCGCCGATTACGGCGACACACCGGTGCAAAACGGCAACCGGGAGTTTTCTTTTGCCGGCATCAGAGAAAAGATGGGCGACATCCTTTCATATAGCAAAATGCCGATAATCTTCGGCGGCGACCATTCTATTTCTTACCCGCTGATAAGCGAATTTGGCCAAAAACACGGCGGCAACATCGGCATAATCCATTTTGATGCCCACCTCGACAACGTAGCCTCCTTTGGCGACGAGCAGTTTGCCCGCTGCTCGCCGTTTTACCGCTTGTATGAAGACGCCGGCGTCAACCCCAAAAAACTTGTGCATTTTGGCATAAGAGGGCCAAGGAACCACCCTGACGGGCTTAGGTCGGCCAGGAAATTCGGCGCGGCGGTAATTACGGCGCTGCAGATAAAGCTCATGGGCATTCAGGAAGCCGTCAAAAGGGCGATCGACATCGCGGCCGACGGCACGGCCGCCGTCTACATAACGACGTGTTCCGACGTCCTCGACGTGGCCCACAACCCGGCCGGCCCGCCGGATCCGTGCGGCCTGAACACTTTTGAGTTGGCTTATGCCCTTAACGAATGCGGCAAAACAAAAGCGGACGCTTTTGACTTTGTGGAAATATACCCGCCCAAAGACGCCAATAACGTATCCGCGCACGTTGCGGTTTGGCTTACCCTGCATTTGCTCGCCGGCATAGCGCAGAAGAAAGGAAATGTCGCGCCTGTTTTGGGCTCTTTTCCCGCTGCGGCGAAGCAGGCGTAATTTTCGCGGGTAATGAACGAGGCGAGCATACAGCGGGCGTGAAATCTCCCGTTGCATGCTCACCATCGGTTGGACGAACTGCGGCCGCTCAAGACGAGTTTGCCTCACCGGAGAAGGTTAGTTCAGTGCCCAATAGCGGAGAAGTTTGCAAAAAGGGGCAAACAAAGCAAATCTTTTTTACTATAATCGCCTTTCTTTGACATATTCGCTGACAGCGAAATCCGTTCCCGTTTTCTCCCGTATTTCCGCCAAAGAAGTTCCCGGCGCATATTCTGTCAACAGCAACCCTTCCCCGGTTACCTCAAACACCGCCAATTCGGTTATTATCATGTCCACCGCCCGCACGGCGGTCAAAGGCATAGTGCATTTATCTAAGATTTTATAACATCCGTCCCGGGTACAATGGCTCATTGCCGCTATAACTCTTTTGGCGCCGGCGACAATATCCATCGCGCCGCCCATGCCCGGAGCAAACTTTCCGGGCGCCGTATAATTCGCCAGATTGCCTTCCTTGTCTACCTGGAGCGCCCCCAGGACAGAAACGTCTATATGACCGCCCCGGGCAAGCGCAAACGAAAGAGAGCTGTCCAAGGTCACCGCGTCAGGCGCGGGTACAACCATCTGGCCGCCGGCGTTTTTAATTTCCGGGTCATTGGCGCCCTGTACGCCGGCGATTCCGATAAGACCGTTTTCGGAATGTAATATTATATTTATTCCTTCAGGTATAAAATCCGCCGCCAACCCGGGGATTCCTATGCCGAGGTTGACCACGCCGCCGTCGGGCAATTCTTCCGCAACGCGCTTGGCGATAATTTCCCTTTCAGTCATTTGCATCTACTCCTGACAGGCAAATATAGTCTACAAGAATACCGGGAGTCATCACATGGTCGCGGTGCAATTTCCCCGCCGCGACGATTTTATCTGTTTCCGCTATAACTAAATCCGCCGCCAAAGCCATAAGCGGATTAAAATTTCTTGTTGTGCCGTTATAAAAGAGATTGCCGCTTTCGTCCGCAATGGACGCTTTCAAAAGCGCGACATCCGCTTTTATCCCTTTCTCCAAAAGATACTCTTTTCCGTCAAGGTTGACCACCGGTTTCCCTTCCGCCGCTGCCGTGCCGACGCCGGCAGGCGTCAAAAAACCGCCTATACCCGCTCCCGCGCAGCGTATGCGTTCCGCGAGGGTACCTTGCGGGACAAAATGAACTTTTATTTCCCCCGCGTTCATTTTCCGGCCGGTTTCCGGATTAGTGCCTATATGCGAAACAACGGCCTCTTTTATCAGCCCGGCCGCGACGAGTTTGCCAATACCCTGCCCTTTTCTGCCTGTATCGTTGGCAATAAGCACAAGATCCCCAATTCCTGTTTGGATAAGTTCTTCTATAATGCCAAGCGGCGTGCCGGCGGATATAAAACCGCCGATCATCACCGACATCCCGTTAGATACCTTAGCCGCGGCTTCTTTGAGCGAAATGATTTTTTTCATTTTCCCGCTAAATCCTTTCGCGTATTTTGTCATTGACCCGACTGCCTTGACCTGCATCTTTCGCCGAATAATAAAGTATTCTTCAATTTACACCTCCCGCTTCCTGCGTCATTATTTTTCACGCGCCGGCGGCCGACCGCGGTCCGCCAAAAAAACGGCAAGCTGCGGCATCGTTGCATACCGTGCCGCAGCTTATGTACCGGCGCCGACTTTCAGGTCCTTTGCCCGCCGTTTACGGAAATCAGCTGACCGTTGATATAACTGGCTTCATCGCTTGCAAGAAAAAGTACAGTATTGGCTATTTCCTGCGGTTTTCCCAACCTGCCCATAGGATTTTTGGCGCGTAAAACATCTAATACTTTTTCCGGCACGGAAAGCACCATTTCCGTTTCAATGTAGCCGGGGGCAATGGCGTTGGTGCGTACCGCCGCTCCTTTTTGCGTAAATTCCTTGGCCCACGTGTAAGTCAGGCCGATAATACCGGCTTTGGCCGCCGCGTAATTGGACTGCCCGACGTTGCCAAATTCTCCCGACATGGAAGAAATATTGACAATAGCGCCTTTCCCGTTGGCGATCATGAGCGGAGCGATAAATTGGGTCATGTTAAAAACGCCTTTCAGGTTTACGTCAAGTACGATGTCCCATTTATCTTCGCTTAGTTTTGACAGCAACGCGTCCCGCGTAATGCCGGCGTTATTGACAAGTATATCTACTATGCCGCCTTCTTCCGCTTTCAGCGTTTCCGCAAAAGCGGCGAGCTTGTTTCGATCCGTTACCGACGCCTCTATATGCCGCAAGTTTGGATGCTCATATTTGCCGGACGCCATGTCAACGGAATATACTTTTTTGGCGCCTTCGGCTAAAAAGCGTTCCACGATACTTCTCCCAATACCGTTGGCGCCGCCGGTTACTACCGCTATTTTCCCCTCTATTCTGCCCATTGTGTGCCTCCCTGCGCGTTATAAACTTGATTTTTATTCTTATTTTGCTTTTGCTTCCAGTGCGCCGAAATTTTCTCTGTCCCAAATGCCGTGGGTCCTTTCCAGACTTTTGGCGGCAGGTTTTTGCGTCATAGAACTGATGATAAAGCATACGATGAAATTAATGGCCAGACCCCAGCCGCCCATGTGTATGCCCAAAGGATACCGGACGATGAAATAAGTAAAAATAACCGCTACGCAACCGGTAATGATGCCCCATTCTACTCCTTCTCTGGTAATTTTGGGGCAATAAGTAACGGCCAGCATGGCCGGCATCATTTGGATGCCGAAAGAAGTGGCCAAAGAACCCAAAATAGTCAGCAAGTCCAAAAACACCACGCTGAAAAGAGCGGCCAGCACGACTATGAAAAGCACCATGAAACGGCCGATATACACTTGTTTTTTCGGCGACGCGTTCGGATTGATATAGCGGCAGTAAATATCGCGGGCGAAAATAGTCGAGGTGTTCGCCAAATACCCCGCCGCCGTGGAATTCATGGCCGCCAGTATGCCGAGCGAGGTGATCAGGAAGCTCACCGGCCCCATATAATTGAATACTATTTCAAGAGTAAGCGAATCGGGATTGGCAAGTTTGCTGATGATATTGCGGCCGCCCACGCCGACCATCGGGCTGAAAATATAATACATGAAACCCATTATAACCGACATGACGACGAAACTTTGAAACCGGAAAATGCGGGGACTTTTGGCGGAAGCGACGATCATCGTGTAAGGCGGCGCGAAATTTATCCCCGCGATGACGATGGAAACAGATAAAATATACGGCCAACTGTACATCTGCCCTAATGCCGGCAAGGTATAGTACGGCGTGCCGGCGGCGACGATGCCTTCTTTAAAAGCCTCCAGGAAAGGCTTGCCGGTGATTTGCCCGACAACGCTGAGTGTTACGACCGCCAAAATTACCGCGGCCGCCAAAAGCAAAATTCCCTGTATGGTGTCGGTAATGGCGGTCGCGCGCAGACCGCCGAGGAAAACGTACAGGATAACCGCTATGCCCAATACAATGGAGCCGGTAACGACGGGAATTTCGCCGCCGCTGAGAGTATTGAAAACAAAACCGGCGCCGCGCAATTGCAGCGCGACATAGGGAATAGCGTAAAGAACGGCGACAACAACCACTAATATACGGATAAAGTCTCCGCCGAAATATTCGCCGTATAATTCCGAAGGCGTTATATAGCCGTTTCTGCGGCATATCGCCCAAAGACGCGGAAAAAAGATCGCGCCGCTTAGAGCCAGCAAGGGAACATGCATAAAATGCGCTATATAAGGGAAGCCTAACGTCCACATGGTGCCCTGATGGCCCAAAATAAACCAGGCGCTGAAGACGGTCGCCATCATGGTCAAACTGAGGATGAGAGGGCCAAAACTGTGTCCGGCCAAAAAGAAGTCGGAAGCTTTGACAACTTTTTTCGTGCTTGACCATATACCGATAGCGATGCAGGTGACTAAATAAATAACTGTGGCGATAAGCAGCATTTGAAAGTTGGTCACTTGTTATTCCCCCTTTGCCTGCGCGGCTATTTCCGCGTCGTGCAGACGTTTTTCCATGCTCAGTATTTCCTCTTCATAATCCACGGTTTGCGTGCATTTTAATTTGTAGCAGGCAATATAGCATAAAACCATGCTGGCAACCCAACCAAGCTGTTCCTGCAGAAATAACACCGGAAAGTACCCGATGAATTCCGGAACGCTTGCCAATTGTATCCCCGGACCTATGGAAAGTAAGATGAAGATTAAAACAGCCCCAAAAAACCACCTTTCATTTTGCGGTACGCCTGAAACACTTTTCACGTCTGAATACCTCCTCTTTATTTACATTAGTATCGCCGTCATATAAAAGGTTATAGGATGATTAGCCGCAACATTGCCCAATAAGAATGCGATAATATTTTTGCTGTCTTATAATATATACGCAAAGTTAATGCCAAATTATTTGTAAAATATATTTAAAGGCTGTACAGTTTGTTTATAAATATATATTTGTGCCGCTACGGGCAATATACTGCGCAGTTGCTTGAAAATACTTAATATTCCGGTTTAATATGCTTGGTTTTTATGCGTATGTAAACAAATGCAAAAAAACGTAAAATGTAATATTTATATTACATTTTACGTTTTTCGCTGTAAGGTACCTCTAACCGTTTGTCTGTCCTAATACTATTCCCGCAATCAGCTGTTACGGGTCCTATTTATACTGATGCCGAACTCCTCTATCTTGCGGTACAAAGTCGGCCTGGAAATGCCCAGTTCCAAACAGGTCTTGGTAATATTCCATTTGTTTCGGGCAAGTATCTCCTGCAATATTTCCGGCGTCAGTATTGCTTTGCTTTTTACTTCATTAGGGGTGTTTTGCGATGCCGCAGCGGAAGGACTGTTTGCATGCGCATACGCGTCTATCTCTCCGACGGTTCTGACCAGATCTGCGGTTATTCGGTTATTGGCGGCCAGCATGCTGACTCTTTCTAAAATGTTTTGCAATTCCCTGATGTTTCCGGGCCAGGAATAGGCTTTGAGCATATTCATCGCCGCGCCGTCTATTTCCATGAGCGGTAGCCCCCGCCGCCCGGACAAACGTTTGAGGAAAATACCCGCCAATTCCGGAATATCTTCAATGCGGTTGCGCAGGGCTGGAATTCTTACGGTAAAAACGTTCAGGCGATAATAAAGATCCTGCCGGAAGCGCTTGCCTTTGATTTCCTCCAGCAAATCTTTATTTGTCGCCGCAATTACGCGAATATCCACTTTTGAGCTTTCATGGCTTCCCACCTTCTGGATGGTTCTGTTTTCCAGCAACCGCAATAAAACCGTCTGATGCTCCAGCGGCATTTCGCTGATTTCATCCAAAAAGAGCGTCCCGCCG
>JAISPA010000190.1 GCA_031275255.1 Acidaminococcales bacterium
AAGACTTTTCTGAACGCCGCTGCCGGTGATTGTCAGAGGTTTCCTGAACTATGAGAAATAATACAAGAGGAGTGGATATTTTGAATCTATGGGAACGGGCAAAAAAAGTTTTGCCGCCGGCCGCGGCCCGCTCTACCCGGCTTGGGGTGGTAAAAGGACAGGGTTCCTATTTATACGGCGAGGACGGGCAAAAGTACCTTGATTTCGCTTCGGGCGTGGCGGTATGTAATGTAGGACATAACCACCCGGAAGTTGTCCGGGCCATACATGAACAGCTGGACAAACTTGTGCACGGCGGCCATAATGTAGTCTATTATGAGCCTTATATTGCGTTGGCGGAAGAAATCGTATCCATAACGGGCAAAGATACGATGGTTTATTTCAGCAATTCCGGGGCGGAAGCTAACGAAGGAGCGTTAAAATTGGCAAAATATGTCACCGGCCGGCCGGCTGTTTTGGCGTTCAGCGGCGCTTTCCACGGCAGAACATTAGGGGCGGTGTCAATAACCACCTCTAATGCTTCTTTCCGAAAATAGGATGAGCCGCTTCTGCCAAGTATATATTTTGCCGAATACCCGTATTGCTACCGCTGCCCGTTTGGCCGCAAACAGAAAAACTGCTCCGCGGAATGTCTCGGACAATTTGACCGTCTGTTCAGCCATATGGTTGATCCTTCACAGATTGCCGCTATGATCGTTGAGCCGATAGCCGGCGAAGGCGGCTATATAGTTCCGCCGGAGACATTCATGCAGGGATTATACGAGATTTGCCGGAAACAAGGGATATTGCTTATATTCGACGAAATTCAGACAGGATTTGGCCGGACGGGAAAAATGTTCGCCTATGAACATCTGAAATACCGCCCGGATATTATGACCTGCGCCAAGGGCATAGCTAACGGGCTGCCGCTCAGCGCAATTATCGCCAGACGGGATTTGATGGAGCAATGGCCGGCCGGAGCGCATGGCGGAACGTTCGGCGGCAACCCGCTTGCTTGCGCCGCCGCCAAAAAGGTTATTGAAATATTACAGGGCGGCAGCCTTGATAACGCCAATAAAATGGGCTCTTATCTTTTTGCAAAATTAAACGCGTTAAAGAGCCGTTATAAATCAATTGGGGATGTTCGCGGTATAGGGCTGATGCTTGGGGTGGAATTTATCGACGGCGAAGGTAATGCAAACGGAAATTTAGTATATGCCATTCTTGATTATTGTATAGGACACGGATTGATTTTACTGCCCTGCGGGCTGCATAAACATGTCATTCGCTTTATTTGCGCAACAACCGTAACAAAACAAGAGATTGACGACGGGCTTGCCATACTGGAAGCAGCCTTGCAAACTGCCGGGGCATAGTTGCCGGCAAATAAATTAATTGGATTTCATCCGATTTTCTTTGCGCGATGTTTTATTCATACTGTTCCCCGCTTAAAACAAGGCTAAGATTTGTGAGCCGCTTTGCCGCCCGGCACGGCGGGAAACACAGGCAATATTCGTCGCAGGGGCGAGGCATGCCCCGCCCGCGGAGCTTGTGCAATCCAAGGATGGATAAATGCCGGACACGCCACGGACGGCTGGGTCCGGCCCTCGTCCGCGTGGCAAACCAGCCGCAAAGATGCCGCGATTTTAGCCGGGGTAATAGTATCAGACGCTGTATGAACATAAAACGGAGGGTTAATCATGATACAAAATCAGCCGCCCACATATCTAAACTATATTGGCGGGCAGTGGAAAACTTCCATTTCGGGCGAAACGATAGCAAGCAGAAATCCGGCAAAGCCGCAAGAACTGGTCGGCTATGTGCAAAAATCGTCGCTTGCGGACTTAAGCGATGCGGCAAACGCCGCCAAAGCCGCGAAGGACGCTTGGAGAAAAACGGCAAGTCCGGTTAGGGGCGAATATTTAGAACGGACAGCCAACATTTTAGAAGAGCGGCTGCAAGAAATTGCCGAGACAGCGACCTGTGAAATGGGAAAAAGTCTGTCTGAAACCAAAGGCGAAACAATCCGCGGAATTGCCCTGCTTCGATATTACGCCGGCGAGGGTATGTATAAGACGGGCGATGTCATTCCCACCACTGACGGCGAGGCCTTTATGTTCACCGACCGTGTGCCGCTTGGCGTGGTTGGCGTGATAACGCCATGGAATTTCCCGGTTTCCATTCCTATTTGGAAAATGGCGCCGGCACTGGTCTACGGAAATACTGTCGTGATAAAAACGGCTCAAGAGGCGGCCGTGACAGGCAGTAAAGTTATAGAATGTTTTGCCGCCGCCGGATTTCCTGATGGAGTGATTAATATGGTGACCGGAAGCGGCGCTGTTATCGGCCAGGGGATCATTGACCATCCGGCCATTAATGCTATTACCTTTACCGGTTCCAATGCGGTCGGCAAGCGGGTGGCAGCCGGGGCCGCAGCCCGCGGGGCCAAATACCAGCTGGAAATGGGCGGAAAAAACCCGATAATTGTCGCGGCGGACGCAGATATAAATCTTGCCGTAGAGGCAACCATAAGCGGCGCTTTCCGTTCAACCGGCCAAAAGTGTACTGCTACAAGCCGGGCGATAATCCATCGGCAGGTATATGACCTTTTCAAAGAAAAATTGCTGGAGCAAATCAAGAAAATCAAAATTGGTTATGGGTTAGACGCAGACACTTGGATGGGGCCGAGCGCGAATAAGGATCAGTTTCAAACAGTCTTGGCCTATATTGAGAAAGGCAAGGAGGAAGGGGCGGCGTTGCTGTGCGGAGGTAGGCGCTGTGAGGCGGAAAAACTGAAATACGGGTATTTTGTTGAGCCGACAGTATTTGAAAACGTAAAAAAGGATATGACTATATTCCAGGAAGAAATCTTTGGTCCGGTACTGGTTTTGGTAAAAGTTGATTCTATAGAGGAAGCCATACTGACAGCCAACGATGTAAAATATGGTTTAAGCGCTTCAATCTTTACCAAAGATATTGGAACTATGTTTTACTTTATCAAAAACATGGAGGCGGGCTTGGTGCGTATCAACGCTGAAAGCGCCGGATTGGAATTGCAGGCGCCTTTTGGCGGGTTAAAAGAGTCCAGTTCCTATTCCCGTGAGCAAGGGCAGGGGGCGAAGGAATTTTTTACATCGACGCGAACAATTTATGTGAAACCGTGAATAAATAATTTTGCGGTATGAGTCAGGCAACTATACGGAAAGATGATGTTCTCATTTTTTCAGATAGTGATTAGACAGTGTATTGTATAAAAATAACTATCGGCGCCGTCATTTTTTGCGCATATTAAAAAAGGAGCGTTGGGAGCATGGCAAAGGTTTCTATCGTGGCGGCAGGGGATTCTTTTATAACACAGCGTTTGCCGCAAGATATTTATTTTACAAAATTAAAAAATTACATACAAAAACATGATGTCTGCTTTACTAACTTTGAAGTGCTTCTGCATGATTTTGAAGTTTATCCGGCGCCGTCCAGCGGAGGCACTTGGGCGGCCGCCCGCCCGGAAGTTTTACAGGATATCAAGCAGCTGGGCTTTAATATAATGACTTGGGCAAACAATCACACGATTGACTGGAATATTGACGGTATCTTAACAACAATGAAGCACCTTGATGAAAACAAGTGTATCCACGCCGGTGTGGGCAGAAACCTGGCGGAAGCCTCGCAGCCGCGATATATCGATACTGCGCGGGGCCGGGTTGCACTGCTTGGCGTAACCTCAACGATCTCGGAATGGGGTATGGCCAGCGCGCAGAGGCCGGACGTGCTTGGCCGGCCCGGAGCCAATGTTCTTCGCTATCAGGCGATTCATAAGGTCCGCCCGAAAGATTTTGACAAATTAAAAGAAATCGTCGAACAGACGGAAGTAAATGCCAATAGAATTTTAGACGAAAAGGAAGGGTTTAAAAAGCCGGCTGAGGGCTATTATGTTGGCAATATCAGGTTCGAAGCGGGTGACGAACCGGGAACAATAACAAAAATGAATAATAAAGACGCCGAACGTATTGTGCGGTATATACACGAAGCAGTACGGCAGGCGGATGTTGTTCTAGTCAGCCATCATACA
>JAISPA010000014.1 GCA_031275255.1 Acidaminococcales bacterium
GTAATCCATCGGTTTGGGCAGATGATCATCCATGCCGGCCTCTAAACATTTTTCGACGTCTTCTTTGAAAACATTGGCGGTCATGGCGATTATGGGGATGCGGGCGCCGTCTTTTTCCAGCGACCGTATGCGGCGCGCGGCGGTAAACCCGTCCATCAGCGGCATGTGGATGTCCATCAGGATAAGATCATACCCTTTTGCGTTGGCGGTCATGTATTTTTCCACTGCTTCCACGCCGTTTTGCGCCCAATCCAACTCCACATTTGTTTCTTCAAGGTAAGAGTAAACTATTTCCTTGTTTATTTCAACATCTTCCACCAATAAAATCTTCTTGCCCGCGAAATCTTTGCTTTCGGTCACGTTGACGCTCGCTTCTTTTTGGGGAACGCCGACGATTTCGTTTATGGCGTTGATGACGGTGGAAGGGAAAAGGGGCTTGGGCAGCAATTTGTTAATGCCGGCCTCGTCCGCCCGGCTTTTGACTTCGTTCATTTTGGCCGACGAAATAAGGATGATGGCAAAATGGCTGCCAAACTCGTCGCAAATTTTGTTGTAAAGCGAAATGCCGTCCGTGTTCGGCAGCCGCCAGTCGATGAACAGCATATTGAAAGGCCGGCCGGAAAGCTTTGCGCGCCTTAATATGACCAGCGCGTCCTCGCTGCTTTGCGCCGTGTCAAAGTATATATTGGACGCGGAAAAGAGCGCCTGGAAAAAACGCAGTATTTCAGCCGAATCGTCTATGATGAGCACCCGGATGCTGTCAATGGAAATGCTGCGGTCAAGCCGGTTGCAGACGCGCTTGCTGCCGTTTTTCAAATCCACCGTGAACTTGAAAACGCTTCCTTGCCCGTATTTGCTTTCAATAGTTATATCGCCGCCCATCAGGTTTACGATTTTTTTGCTTATGGCCAGGCCTAAACCTGTACCGCCGTATTTTCTGGCAATCCCGCCGTCCGCCTGCTCAAAAGGGGTAAACAAACGGCTGATCTGCTCTTCGGTCATGCCGATGCCGGAGTCGGCCACTTCAAACAGAATAAGCGTGGAGTCCGCCCTTTTTTCCGCCTGGGTAACCGTAAGGCTCACCTTGCCGTTCTGTGGGGTAAATTTCACGGCGTTGCTCAAAAGATTGGTTATGACCTGCGACAGGCGCAGGCGGTCGCCTTTGAAACTCGTACTCATGCGCGGGTCGATATTCACGATGAATTCCTGGTTTTTCTCATCCGCGCGCACGGTGATGACATTGCAAATGTCGATGAGCAGTTTTTCCAGGCGCAATTCGTCTTCGACCAGTTCAAACTTTTCCGCCTCAATTTTGGACATGTCCAAAATATCGTTGATCAGGGCGAGCAGGTGGGTGGAAGATGAATCTATTTTGTCGAGAAATTCGGCTATGCCGGAATAGTCCTTGGCTTTGCGCGCCATATAGGACATGCCGATGATCGCGTTCAAGGGGGTCCTGATCTCATGGCTCATTCTGGCCAGAAAATTACTTTTCGCCAGGCTGGCCTGCTGCGCCACTTCGCTGGCGGCCGCGAGACCGGCGGCTTGCAGGTCGTTTTCTTCTATACGGGCTTGCAGCGTGCGGTTCAGTTCCTCCAACTGTTTTTTGCGCACAAACTCTTCGCGCAAATAGAAAATACAGTTTTTTTCGTCGTTTTCCGCGCGCAGCACGGCGGCGGCGAACGCCGCGCAGCTTCCGTACCCGCAGGCGCCGCAGTCGATCCGGCGGGAGGCTTTGTCGGTCTTGTGCAGCCGCCTGTAAACATCGTCCATCTCGGCACTACCGGCGGCGGGCAAAAAGACGGCCGCCGCCTCTTTGTGCACACGGCCGCGCGTGAAGTCTTCCCAACGCAGATTGGCTTTGCACCAGCGTTCTACGGCTGGGGCCGGGTCCGGCCATGTCGCCGCAGCGCATTCCAAGTTCTCTTTTTTGCCGGCGCCTGTGCTAAAAGAGCAGCCGCCGCTGCAGTTTAAAAGGATGGAAAAGGGCGGTAAATTCTTACCCGCCTTTTTTTGGTCAAGACAGCTCTTTAAATAGCCGTAAACAGCCCGTCCGCCGATCGCACGCACATCCTGCGCGCTTCCCGCGTCCGGTATACACCCGCCCGGAACGGTGTCAAAATCCCGTTCCGGAAAATTGGCGACGTTAACGCCTTTTTGCGTCAGGTACTCTTTTAAACGGGCGTAAGTTACACTGTATTGGACGAGACCGGTATCGCCGCCCGTATAGGAGCGCGCCGCGCTGCAGGGCGTCAGGAAAGCCAGGCGGCCTGTCAGGTTTAAATACCGGCGCAAGTAAACGGTCATGCACAGCATAGGGCTTTCCGCCGGAGAGAGGTTGTCTTTTAAAGCGGGAAGATATTTTTCGATATAATCCGCAACCGGCGGGCAGGGAGTGTAAAGCAGCGGACGTTTTTCGGCTTCGGCGGCGGCGCGCCGTCCCCAGGCGGCTATTTCACCGCCGAAAGAAGCGTCGTAAATCTGCTTGACGCCAATGCTTTTTAAATAACCCAATAAATTTTTGTAACCGGGAAAATCAGCGGATAGCGACGGGTCGGCTAAAACAGTTATATCGGTTCCTTGTTCGGAAGCGGCGAAAAATTCTACTGTATCATCATGGTAAAAACGGCTTTTATGGCGGCAAACGGTTATACAGCCGCCGCAGCAAATACATCGCTCCCGGTTTATGCGCATTCTGCCCCGCGCACCGGTGAAAACCGCTTTGTTCGCGCCGGGCGCCGGGCAAGCTGCGATACATTTATTGCAGCCAACGCATTTTTCCATCTCGGCCGCGATGATATCAGTAAACATAACGGAGCTCCTTTTTGCTAAATTTTACCTTGCCATACAATTTTTATTATAGCACAAAAACGGCAAACCGACAGTTTTATTCCCCTGAACCGCACCGCGCGGCGGCACGCTCGCTTAACGCGCTTTTTTTGCCTTTGCCGGCGGCTTTGCTATTGTACATATTTATGATAAATGCTATAATAATCCCGTAAATTGAACGAGGCTTCATTCAGTAAAAGATTCGGCTCCCGCTGGACGCCGGACGGGTTTGCGCCGCTTTTTGCTTATCGCCGTCAAGGAGCCGGGGGCTCAAGGTTGGTTGAATGTTGTTCCTTGAGATAAGGGCAGATTTGTATGCGCCAATTTTCCAGGACTGAGTTGATTATCGGCAAATGGGGGCTGGAGAAGCTGCGCGTGAGCAAAATCGCCGTGTTCGGGGTTGGCGGCGTCGGCTCTTTCGTGGCGGAGGCTTTGGCGCGGGCGGGCGTCGGCGGCCTGACGCTCGTCGACAAAGACGTTATCGAAGAAACAAACATCAACAGGCAGCTGCACGCGACTTTTTTGACGGTCGGGCGTCCGAAGGTGGATGTAATGAAAGAGCGTATACTCTCGATCAACCCGGTGGCGGCCGTTGACGTCTTTCAGGAAGTTTACGCGCCTGAGACGGCAGAGCGGCTGTTTCCCGCCGGCGCCGATTACATCGTCGATGCGATCGACGACGTTGCGGGCAAGGTTGACCTCGCTCTCAGGGCCTGGCAAAACAACATTCCGATCATAAGTTCTATGGGAGCGGGCAACAAAATGGATCCGGCCCGGTTCGCGCTTGCCGACATATATGCTACTTCCATCGACCCGCTGGCGCGTGTTATGCGCAGGAAACTGCGCAAAGCCGGTGTGCCCGCCTTAAAGGTAGTATTTTCCGCGGAGCCGCCGCACCGCGTTCGCGGCGCGGAACAGGGGTCGCCACCTGGCAGCATTTCTTTTGTGCCGGCGGCCGCCGGGCTGATTATCGCGGGCGAAGCCGTAAGGGATATTTTATCCTGAGACGCATTTAAAGTTCCTGGTGATATTGCATTTTACCAAGCAAAATTACCGTAACTGTTTACAGAAATGAAAGGAGAAGAAGTAAGATGTCTGAAGCAAACGATACAACGAAAACACTTGAGGATTATATCAATATGGCGGAAGGCGTAAAACGCGTCGCAAACAATAAAACGCTGTATTTGCGGCTGCTTAAGAATTTTATCGCCAAACCGCATATTCAGGAACTGCTTGGCGCCGTTGAACAGAGCGATTTTAAGACGGCGGCGCTGGAGGCGCATACGATTAAAGGCGTCGCCGCCAATCTGTCTTTCCCCGAATTGTATGCCGTAATGCAAACATTGGAAAGTGAATTGAAAGAAGGCAAAACGGAAGGATTGGACCTGGCGCGGGCGCAGTCGTGCGTGGAAACTACCATTAAGTATGCCGGCCAATTAATCGCCGGATGATGTTGAAGGATACTTCTTGCCGCGGGAGATTCATTTCGCGTTGTAGGTCAGCCTGGTTCAGGCCGGACTCAAAGCAGATTAGTTCAGTAAGGAATCGCCGGGTTTTCGCCGGAACGGGAAAGTTGGGGATATAACAGGCAGAGGGTGATGGATATGTCGAAGAACAAGGTGCGTCTGCAATCACCGGGTTGTGCGGACAAAAGAGGGCGTAGCTTTTTGACCGTTTGTCTGGCCGCCGGTTTTTTGTTTTTCGCTTTGGCCGGGCAAGGCTGCGCCGTTATAGAGGCGAAGCGGGAAACGGCTGTGACCAAACCGGAAAAAGCGCCGGCGCAAGCGGCGGACAAAGGCGCCGACGTTTACTTTACCGGCGATATCAGCGGCAAAGGTCTCCTGGCGGTTTATAAAAGGCTGAACGCCGAGGTCGAAGGCAAAGTCGTGATCAAACTGCATATGGGAGAGCGCGGCAATACGAACTATCTGTCGCCCGCGCTTTTGCGCGACCTCAGCGACGCCGTCCGGGGGACGCTGGCTGACAGCAATGTGCTGTACGGCGGCGCGCGCGGGACGACTGCGGGACATCTGGCGGTGGCGAAGGAACACGGTTTTACTTTCGCGCCGGTGGATATTCTGGACGCGGAAGGCGACAGCGTAATACGGGTTGCAGGCGGCAACCGGCTTAAGGAAGCCATCGTCGGTTCGCACATTTTAAACTATGACTGGCTGATATCGGTCGCTCACTTCAAAGGTCACGGCATGGCCGGATTTGGCGGCACCTTTAAAAACATTGCCGTGGGTGTGGCGTCGCCGCGAGGCAAGCGGGCGATCCACTCGTCGGGCGAGGGGACATTTTCCTCAACCGGAGAGCCTTTTCTCGAAAAAGTAGTTGAGTACGCCAAAGCGGTGATCGATATTAAAAAAGGCAAGGTACTGTATATAAACGTGTTGAACAACCTGTCGGTGGACTGCGACTGCGACGCGCGGGCGGCGCATCCTTCCATGCCGGACATCGGAATTCTCGCGTCACTTGATCCGGTGGCGCTGGAAAAAGCCAGCCTTGATCTTATTTACGCGCGTCCGGACGAAGAGAAAAAGCATTTGGCAGAGCGCATACAATCCAGAAACGGCGCTTACCAGATAGAATACGCGGAAAAACTCGGCATGGGGAGCGCGAAATACAAACTGGTTAAAATAGACTGAACGCTGGCCGCCGTGTCGGGCGGCGACGAAAGAGGCGGAAAAATGACGGCTTATCAGTGCCCTTTTTGCGGCCTGTCGCTGGCAATGAGCCAGGACACTTACGCCAATTATTTTCTGAATTTCCATGACGTAACAAAATTTAAAAACAATGCGGCGATTTGGAAACGGGACAACCTTACCTCTATCAAGGTTGCCTTTATCAAATGTCCCAACTGCAAAAAAGTCAGCATTTACGCCTTTGGACACAGCAAAGACCTCGACGGGCTTTCTGTAAACATACATCCGCGCGTAAATTATACCAAATACCCCGGCTACATACCGGAACAAATCACCGCAGACTATCAGGAAGCCTGCTCGGTGCTGGAATTCAGCGAAAGGGCGGCCGCCGCTTTAGCTAGGCGGTGTCTGCGCGGCATAATAAGAGATTACTGGGAAATAAGCAAAAGTACCTTGTATGAAGAAATACGCGCTTTGCGCGAATTTGTCGACGCAGAACTCTGGCAGGCGATCGACAGCATTTCTCAACTTGGCGGCATCGGCGAGCGCATGAAACAGGCGGACGGCCTGTTGCTGGACGTAGACCCGCAGGAAGCGCACCGATTGTTAAAACTCGTGGAGCTTTTGCTCAAAGAGTGGTACATCGCCCGGCACAACCGCGAAGCTATCTTCGAAGAAATCGTCAATATAGACCTTGACGGCTGAAAGCGCCCTTTTACCGGCGAACGGTTTTGGCCTTGAGCGGCGAACCGGCAGCGTGTTTGGCGGCGGCAAGTCTTGCGCCGGCATTGTGGCCGGCAAATAACCCGGCTTTTCCCAACCGCAATCTTGCCGACGAAAGAAAGTGTTGAACAAGCGGGCCATCGTTCTATATTAGATTGGCGAAAGCAAAAGCCTGGCGAGCCAACCTCGCCGGGCTTTTTGCTATTGTTTCAAAGCCGCCTGCCGTTTGTGCGCCGCTTTGAAACCCTTATCGCCGGACGCGCCCGCATTGCCGGGAAATTGCCGAGTTACAGACGGCACTCAACCATTTGGGCTGGAAAATCGAATGTTATGAAAAGGACGTTACCGCCGCCGGAAAATATGTTGCGAATATGGATAAGGCAGTATAAAATATAAATGCGAATTATCAATAAAACAGTACGCTAATCCAATCCGATAGTTCAGCGTCCTTTCTGAAGGGTGAGTTTTTTGCCGTTTCTGACTGTTACGGAAAACGCCCGCGCCAAAATCAACCTGACGCTTGACGTGTTGGGAAAACGGCCGGACGGTTATCATGAAATAAAGACGATCATGCAGTCGCTCGCTTTGTCCGACAGCGTTGAGATCGGCGAAACAGAAGGATTACTGTCGGTTTGCGTGGAGGGGGCTGATTTGCCGGACGGGGAAGGCAATATAGCTTTCCGCGCGGCGCGCCTTGCGGCCGTGGACGCCAAAAGAGAGCCGGCGCTCGCGATAAAAATCGTCAAACGCATTCCCGTCGCCGCCGGGCTGGCCGGCGGCAGCTCCGATGCGGCGGCCGTTCTGCGGGGCATAAACCGCCTGTGGAATCTGCGCTGGGAGAAGGAGCGGCTTGAGCAGCTCGCGGCCCGGCTCGGCTCGGATGTCCCTTTTTGCTTGTGCGGCGGGTCTGCGCTGGCGTCCGGGCGCGGCGAGGTTGTTGAGCCTTTGCCGGACTGTCCGGATTTTACGGTCGTCCTGGCTTGTCCGGATTTTGCGGTGGCGACAAGTGCGGTATACGCCAATTACGTGCCCGCAAGAGCCGGCCGGCGTCCCGATACGGAATCGGCCGTCAGGGCGTTGACGCTGGGCGACCGGGAGCTTTTAGCCGGGCAGCTTTGCAATGTGCTGGAATCTGTTACCTTCAGAATGTTTCCCGAAGTTGAGCGGTTAAAACGCACGCTGCTTGATGCGGGCGCGGCGGGCGTTATGTCGGGCAGCGGGCCGGCGGTGTTCGCTCTGGCTCCGGATGAAAAAACAGCCGCAACAGCCGCCGCGGCCGTTAAAGATAAAACAAAGGCGCGGGTATGGGTGACAAAAACGAAAGGGCGTGAAAGAATATGACAAAATACCGTTTGCGGCCGGTAGATCTCAATACTTATCGGCCACTCCGGGAAATAGTCTGTGAAGCTTTGCGCACGGCGATCATCGGCGGAGTGCTGAAACCCGGGGAACGCTTGATGGAAATGCAGCTGGCCGACGAACTTGGCGTAAGCAGAACCCCTATTCGGGAAGCTATCCGCAAACTGGAACAGGAAGGCTTTATTGAAATGCTGCCGCGGCGCGGCGCGTATGTCGCCAACATTTCCATCAAAGACGTCATAGACGTATATGAGATAAGGATTGCCCTTGATGTTTTGGCTGCCGGCCTGGCTGCCGAACGCATAACCGGGGAAGAGCTTTCGCTTTTGCGGCAGCGTCTGGGGATCATAAAAGAAGTGGTCGAACATGACGACATGGAAAAAATCGGCGAATACGACTGGGCGTTTCATGAAGTTTTGTATAAGGCAAGCAAGAATGACCGCCTGGTGGGTATCATCAACAACCTGCGCGACCAGCTTACCAGGCTGCGCGTAACCTCCATGAATTATCAGGACCGGATACAGGACACCATGCTGGAGCATGAACTTTTGGTGGAAAGCATCGCCAGGCGCGAACCGGAATTGGCGAAACAAAGGGCTTTCGAGCACATGCGCAACGCCGAGCGGACGCTTTTGCAGGCTATCGAGGCGGCGCGCGCGGTCGAATGAAATAACGCCGCGGCCAAACGTGAAAGCGGATATTTTGAGGAAGTGATTTGATGTCGATGCAGGAATTTATCACGCTCGACGATGTAAAGGCGGCGGCCGAACGGCTGGATGGCGTTGTTAAATGCACTCCGCTTGAATATAACAACACCTTCAGTTCCATGTCGGGTTCGGGCGTTTACCTGAAATTGGAAAATCTTCAGCGGACCGGTTCGTTTAAGGTGCGCGGCGCGTATAACTGCATACAGGCGATGGATAAAGAAAAGCGCGCCCGGGGGGTGATCACGGCGTCGGCCGGCAATCACGCCCAGGGGGTGGCGCTGGGCGCGGCGGCCGCCAATGTATCCGCCACCATTGTCATGCCCGAAAGCACCCCTTTGCCCAAAGTCGCCGCTACCCGCGGCTACGGCGCGAAAGTCGTCCAGGCCGGGATTGTTTACGACGATTCCTACCGGGAGGCGCGGCGGCTGCAAAAAGAACAGGGACTTACTTTTGTCCACGCTTTCGACAATATGGCGGTGATTGCCGGCCAGGGAACGATTGGACTGGAAATAATGCGCCAGCGGCCGGATATCGAAGCGGTGGTCGTGCCGGTCGGCGGCGGCGGCCTGATCGCCGGCGTTGCCGCGGCTATCAAAATAATCGCCCCGCACGTCAAAGTTTATGGCGTACAGGCAAGCGGCGCGCCGTCCGCCTATCTTGCCCGCAACGCCGGCCGCCCGGTGGAAGCGCCCGGCGCTCATACTCTGGCCGACGGCATAGCGGTGAAAAAAACGGGCGAGATAACTTTCCGTCATATACAAAGATATGTTGACGATATATTTGTGGTCAAAGACGAGGACATTGCCGCGACCATCCTTTTGCTGCTGGAACGCAGCAAACTGGTGGCGGAGGGAGCCGGAGCGGTAGGGCTTGCTGCTATCCTGCACAATCTGATACCGCATCACGAAAGGATCGCCACCGTAATTTCCGGCGGCAATATCGATATAAACTTTGTTTCCCGGATAATCGAAAACGGCCTTATCAAGTCCGGCCGGCGGATCAAACTGGAAACAGATCTTGTGGACAGGCCGGGCGAATTGCGCAAATTCATTACAACCATCGCCGAACACCAGGCGAACATTGTTTACATATACCATGAACACGCGGGGAAAAATCTGCCGATCGGCTATACCAACGTAGAAATGGACCTGGAAACCCGCGACGCCAAACACGCCGAAGCGGTGGTGGTTTCGCTCCGTCAGGCGGGATACAAGGTTGAGGTAATTTGATTTTGGGCTATCGGATAAAATTATGGAGGTAAATAAAATGTCAATGTTGGCGGCTGTTATTTTGGCGGCAGGCAAAGGCACGCGGATGAAATCCGAACTGCCGAAAGTATTGCATTGCGTGGCGGGGCTGCCTATGCTGTCGTATGTTCTCGAGGCGGCGGAGGCAGCCGGCTGTGCGCGCAAGATCGTGGTAATAGGGTTTGGCGCGGGCAAGGTAGCCGCCATAGTCGAGGGGCAGGCCGAATTGGCCGAGCAGAAAGCACAGTTGGGAACAGGGCACGCGGTCATGCAGGCTAAACCCTTGCTGTCCGGCTTTGACGGCACAGTCATGATTTTGTGCGGCGATACGCCGCTTCTCGACGGCCGTGAACTCAGGCGTTTTTACGAGCACCATATCGGGGTCGGCAACAAAGCTACCGTTTTGACCGCCGTTTTGAAGGACGCGTCCGGTTACGGGCGGATAGTGCGCGGCGGAGACGGGCGGGTGGCAAAGATCGTTGAACAAAAAGACGCCGATATTCAGGAATTGGCAATCAAAGAAATCAATACAGGCATCTACTGTTTCGACGGCAGGGAACTCTTTTCCGCTTTGGAGACGGTTGGCTGCGACAACGCCCAAGGCGAATATTACCTGACCGACGTTATCGCCCGTCTGGTGGAAAAGGGCGCGAAAGTGGGCGCCGTCGCTGCGGCGGACAAAGATACCGTCATGGGGGTAAATTCCCGCCGGGACCTGGCGGCGGCGGAAAAATGGATGCGGATGAAAACCAACTGCAGCCTGATGGACGAAGGGGTAACCATCATCGATCCTGACAGCACTTATATCGACACCACGGCAATCATCGGCCGCGATACCATAGTACGCCCCAACACCTGGATAGAAGGCAACACCGTCGTCGGCAAAGATTGCGTAATCGGGCCGAATGTGCGCCTTAGCAACACGCAGGTTGGAGACGGCAGCGTCCTGCATTTTACGTACGCCCACGACGCGGCGGTCGGACGCAACGCGAACATCGGCCCGTTCGTGCATATAAGGCCTGGTACCCGCCTGGCGGATGACGTTAAAGTAGGCAATTTTGTCGAGGTGAAAAATTCCTGGGTGGGCAAAGGCAGCAAACTGCCGCATCTTACTTATGTAGGGGACGCCGATATAGGCGAAAACGTAAACATGGGCTGCGGTACGGTTACGGTGAATTACGACGGCAAGAAAAAATACCGCACGAAAATCGGCGACAACGCTTTCGTCGGCTGCAACGCCAACCTCATAGCGCCGGTGGAACTGGGGGAAAACTGTTATGTGGCGGCCGGGTCCACCATCAACAAAGAAGTGCCGCCCGACGCTTTGGGCATAGCCCGCACCAGGCAGCAAAATATAGAAAATTGGAAAAGAATAAGCAAATAAAGTCTGTGTAGGGGGGACTGTTATGCTGGCGGACGACAACAAACGGCTGCGTATTTTTACCGGAACGGCAAACCCGCTTCTGGCTCAGGAGATAGCGTGTTATTTGGGAGCGGCGATGGGAGAGGCGCGGATCGGCAGATTCAATAACGGTGAAATACAGGTGATGATTGAGGAAAGCGTGCGCGGGAAAGAAGTTTTCGTCCTGCAATCGACCAGTCAGCCGGTAAATGAAAACCTGATGGAACTGTTGATAATGGTTGACGCGTTCAAGCGCGCCTCCGCCAAACACATAACGGCGGTAATTCCCTATTACGCCTACGCGCGCCAGGACAGGAAAACCAGGGGACGCGAGCCGATTTCGGCCAAATTGGTGGCCAATCTCCTGTCCGTCGCCGGTGTGACCAGGGTTGTAACCATGGATCTGCACGCCGGGCAGATCCAAGGATTTTTTGACATACCGGTCGACCATCTTTTGGGCGTCCCCATCCTGGCGGATTACGTCCGCGCCAAAAACCTGGCGGACTTTGTCGTCGTGTCCCCTGATCTGGGCGGGGTAACCAGGGCCAGAAGTTTAGCCGACCGGTTGGATTCTGACATAGCGATTATCGAAAAAAGGCGTCCCGCGCCGGGAGTCGCGGAAGTTATGAATATAATCGGCGACGTAAAAGGCAAAACGGCGGTTATGATCGACGATCTTGTCGATACGGCCGGTTCTTTGGTGGAAGCGGCAAGCGCACTGGTCAAATTCGGCGCGCTGGACGTTTACGCCTGCTGCACGCACGCCGTGCTCACCTATCCGGCCGTGCCGCGCATAGAAAATTCGCCGATTAAAGAACTGGTCGTTACCAATACCATACCCCTTACGCCGGACAAACAAAGCGAAAAAATCAAGGTGCTGTCGGTCGCGCCCATTATGGGAGAAGCCATTCTGCGCATTTACAATGAAATGTCGGTAAGCCAGTTGTTCAACCTGTAAAAGGCTGTTATGAAACTTATCGCCGGTTTGGGCAATATGGGGGAAAAATTTAAAAACTCCCGGCACAACATAGGCTTTGCGGTAGCCGACCAACTGGCGGAGCGCTGGGGATTTGCCTGGCGCGCCGAGCGGCTGGCCCTGGTTGGCGAAATTTACCGGGGCGGCAAAGTGCTGATTTTAAAACCGACTACCTACATGAATTTGAGCGGTCAGGCGGTCAGGCATTACGCCGATTATTTTCAGATTGGGCCGCAAGACACCGCTGTCGTCCATGACGATATGGACCTGCCGGGCGGCAAGATCCGCGTACGCAAAAAAGGCGGGGCCGGCGGGCATAACGGCATAAAATCGGTCATGGAAGAACTGGGCACGGATGCTTTCGTCCGTTTTAAAATCGGCATAGGCCATCCCATGAACTACGAAGAAGCGGTATTGCGGCATGTCCTGAGCGGCTTTGCCGAGGACGAACTGCCGGCCGCGGCGGAGGCCGTGCAAAAGACGGCCGATGCGATTGAGTGTTGGCTGGCGGACGGCGCGGAAACGACGATGAACCGTTTCAACGGCGGCTGATCACCGACTGACCAGCGCAGGGCATAACCAGCTTGCCCGGGAGCGGTTGCCGGTGAACCGCCCGGAGCGGCCGCGAAAAGGCTGGCCGGCGGCGGGTACAGCCCCCGCCGAATGGCCGGGCGCGGCAAGCGGCGTTTAAAAACTGTTGCCGGGTTTATCAAGTGTTTTCACGGATAATTGCTGATCTCCACCAGGTTGCCGTCAGGGTCGCGGACGTATATGCTGTTGATCGGCCCCGCCGCGCCGGTGCGGCGGACAATTCCCGTTTCCGGCGTTACGCCTTTTTCTTTTAATTGGCTTTCCACCGTTTCCAGCGGGTCGCCGGTAATCAGGCAAAAATCGGCGCTGCCGCAGCCGGGATTTTGGGCGGCCGGCAGAAATTCCCCTTTTCGCCTGTGGAAGTTTATCTTCTGCCCGCCGAATTTTACCGCATACCGTCCGTCGGCGGCGACAGGCGTCATGCCGAGCGCGTCCGCGTAAAAACGCAAGGTTTTATCGACGTCTTTTACTGTGAGTACAAAAAGGTCCAGGAGGTCTATTTTCATAAATTGCTTTCCTC
>JAISPA010000056.1 GCA_031275255.1 Acidaminococcales bacterium
ACCGACATGGCGGCGGAGATGTCCAAGTACTCCAAGGAGAACATCAAGTCGCAGGCGGCGCAGACCATGGTGGCGCAGGCCAACGCCCGCGCGCAGCAGGTACTGACCCTCCTGCAGTAGCCGATGGTTTTTGCGGCAGAACCAAAAAATGTTTGGCAAAAAAGCGGGCCGGGTTTTACCGGCCCGCTTTTTGTGGTATAATGAAAACGTTATCTTTGACCACCGCCCGGCCCGTACCCGGCCTGTATCGGCGCGGGGGCCGGATGGCGGCGGCCGAAAATAAAGTACGCGGAGATGGCGGAGATGTTTGTATGACGGAAGAAATTACCGGTCTTCTGGAGGATGTGCAGGACGAGGTTTTCGCCCTGCGGTTCAAGGAGGCGGACAAGAAGCTGCTGCTGCTGCTGGAGGGGTTGGAGCCCTGGGCGGGCGGGCTGCGGCCTGATAAATTGCCGGAATTTAACAAAATAATGCTGGAAGTGTCCGCCGCCCGGCAAAAAGCCGACTACCTGCTGCTGGCCGACCTCTTGGAATATAAACTGCGGCCTTTCGCGGAAAAGATGGCTTTATGAAAAACTTCCTGGAAGAAAATTTGATTTTTTTAAAAAACAACGCGCCCGCTTTATACGCCCGACTGCTTAACGGCGAAGACGATACGGGAGCGGAGGCCGTCTGGGACGGCAAGCGCCGTTTGCTCAAAGTTAAAAAAGGCGGCGCCGAGGTTGCGCTGGGCAGCGCGGTCAATCCCAAACGGGAAGCGGAGCGGCTGTTTGCCGCCAGCGACGAAAACGCCGGCCTGGTGATGCTTCTGGGCGTGGGCGGGCTGAACCTGCTGGACGCGATAAAGGGGCGTTTCCGCCGCCTGCGGCGGCTGGTCATCATTGAGCCCAGCCTCAACATCTTCCGCACCCTGCTCAGGGAAATGCCGCTGAAAAAGATTTTCGCCGCTTTTCCCAAAACCGACATCAGCATCGTACTCGGCGACGATTTCGAGCAAATAAACAATTGGTATAAAGCGTTTGTTTTCAACTATGCTTTGGAAAGCGCGGCCGTATTGCTGCCGGTTGGGTACGCTTCGCTCTTTCCCCTGCACAGGGCCAAACTGGCGGAATTTGACCGGGACGCGCGGCTGCTGCTGAGCGGTACTTTGGTTACCCACCAGGCTTTTCGCTACATGTGGCACGCCAACCAGTGGCGCAACCTCAGGATACGCTCCGCCCCTTTCACCGCTTTAAGAGAGATCATCCGGAATCTGCCGGTGATCATCGTCGCGGCCGGACCTTCGCTCAACGAAAACGTGCACCTTTTGCGGGAGGTGGGCGACCGGGCTTTTGTCATCGCCTGCGGCTCGGCCATCCGCGTACTGCACAGCAGGGGTATTGTTCCGCATCTGCGCCTCTCTATTGAGGGCAACAGCCTGCAGGAACGGTTGTTTGACGGCATAGACCCGGGCGAGTGTCCGCTCGGCTACAACGATTTTATAAAAAGCAGCGTAGCGCAGGCTTACGACGGCAACTGTCTGGAAGTATTCGCAGCGCATAATTATCCGCTGAAATCATTGTTTTTGCGTAGCCGGGGGATTGTTGTGCCGGAAATCGGCAGCGGCGCTTCGGTTTCCAATCTGGGGCTGTTTTTGGCGGAGGCGCTCGGCGCGCCCAAGGTTATCCTCCTTGGTCAGGATTTGTGCTGGCGGCAGGACAAAAACTACGCGGACGGCGGCTGGGCGTCCGACAAGGAAAACCGGTGGATAGCGGCTTTCACCAATCGTTTCCCGGTCAAAAATATGTACGGCGAAACGGTGTATACGGACAGCGGTTTTGTCAATATAAAGATTACCCTTGAGCACCTCGCGCTTATGAGCAGAGACCGGCATTTTATCAACGCCACCGAAGGGGGGCTTAACATCGCCGGCTTTGAAAACAAACGGCTGATGGACGTCCTGGCGCAGGACCTGCCGGCCGCGCCGGCGTATGCCGATTTGCGGCGCGCCGTGAAAGACGCCATAGAAGGTAATCTGCTCAACAAACTGTGGACGGAGGACTATCTGCTGGCTTTTTACCGCCGTTGCCGGGAGGAGATAAAAAGCCTGCGGGAAGAATTCGGCGCCCTGGAAGCCGCGCTCGGAAAAGGCGGCGGCAGGAACGCTTCCGCCCGCGGCCGCTATGAAAAGCTGCTGAAAAATCCGCTGTATACGACGTTGTTCGGTAACGGCCTGAGCGTGGAGGCCAAAAAGGTGCGGGAGGCGCTGGCCGGGCGCGACGCGGGCAGGCAGGAAGAGGCGTTTTCAGCCTTTGCCGCGGCCGGGATGGATTTTGTCGATTTTTCGCTGGAGCTGGCCGATGAATTTCTGTCGGGCGGGGAAGAGCAGCTTGATATAATTTTTCAGTCGTAATACTGTTCCCCGGCAAGGGCATGGATAAGACTTGCGGGATGATTTGCCGCCCGATGCGGCGCAAAACGCAGGCAATGTCCGTCGCAGGGGCGAGGCATGCCTCGCCCGCATGGCAAAGCAACCGCAAGAATACTATGGTTTTGGCCGGGGGGGCAGTATAAGAGACAAGGAGAAAGCCAAGTGATTTTCCCCCTTTGGGAAACTGTCGCTCAATACGCTCAAACAGTAAAATCCCTGTTTCCCGGCTTCGCTAAGAAGCGGCGACGGCCTCGGCCAATTCGCTCCTGTTTTCCCAAAGAGACAGGGGGGAACGGATATTTCCCATGCAAAGCGGTATGGCGAAGCAATCGTAAAGATGCCATGATTTTAGCCTGGAAACAGTATAAAATACAGGCGAAGGGGAGTTGGTTTATGGTTTGCGCTAATTACTACCGCGGGCTTTCCGCTTCGCCGCTGGCGGCGGCGGAAACCTTCGCCGCCGCGAAAGAATTGCCGGCGAATTGTTTTATGAGCAAGCCGGGGATTTATACCTTTGGGGATAAGGCCTGGCCGGTGGAGAAGGAAGGACTTTACCGGTTTTGCGGCGAGGGGGGGCAAAACTGCCAGCGCTGTTATTTTGAAAAAGACGCTTTCGCCCTGATGTCAGCGCTTTTTCACCTCAACGCCTACGCGGGCGAATCTTTGGAAGTGGGTCATTTTGACGTTTTAAATCAGCGTTTAGCCGATAAGGACGAGGAAAATTGCCCGCCCTTTCACTTGGCC
>JAISPA010000097.1 GCA_031275255.1 Acidaminococcales bacterium
CGGCGGCCGAAAAAGAAAAACCCGACATCGTCGGGTTGTGCGCTTTGATGACCACCACCCTGGGGGCGATGGGCGAATGTATAGACCTTCTGAGGCAAAACGGCTATGCGGGCGGGATAATGGTCGGCGGCGCCGTGCTGACCGCCGGCTACGCCGAAAGCATCGGCGCCGGCATGTACGCCGGGGATGCCCTGGCGGCGGTAAAACTGGCCAAGGAATGGGTCAAAAGCCGCAAAACGCGATGACCGCAGGGCAAATCTTCGGGCGGGAAAACACATGCCCGGCCAATCAGGGGCGCGGCGGACGCAGCTTCCTGAAATCAAAAACAAAATCGGCCATCCCGATGAATATAACAATTATCGACACCGGCTGCAGGAGGATAAGCAGGCTGACCAGCAGCCAGCGTGAAATACCCGGCCAGTTTTTCCGATAGCTGAACGACCAGGCGACCGCAAGACCTTGCAGCAAAAGCGGCATGGCCAGGACGAAGTTGGCGTTGACGCTGGCCTGATAAAAGAGGCTGGCCGGCTGATTTTTGAAAACAGCAGTCAGCAGAAGGGAAATACCGTATAAAAGCAAAAAGTACTGCGGCAGCAGCCAATTTTTAAAGTCTGGCAGTCCGGGCGTGAATGTACCCAACCGCCGGAGAATGGCCCGCGCGATCCAAAAATTGGCATAGGTGTCAAAAAAAGCGGCAAAAACAAACCCTGCCGGCAGGATCATTTTCATCATGTTTAACGTCGATTCCACGACCGGTTTCATTTGCGCCAGCTGCGCTTCCGATACGCCGAAAGAACGGTACAATTCGATAGTATTGGCAACCGCTTTGCCGACGGCCTCCGGATCGAATGCGAGGGGGTTTTCGCCGGCAGCCAAAAAAATCAGCAATATGACCAAAGCCTTGGACATAAGCGAAGCGGCGGCGCCAAGCCCCATGGTCAGGATAGGGGAATAGCCTTTGTTGAGGCTCCAGCCGAGGACAAGCCCGATGCCGCCGAGCCCGGCGGCTTGCAGGAGGCTTTGCAGCGGGTTGACGGCTATGGCCAGGAGCAGGGTGGAAACGGCCAGCGCGAGCGCGCTCCATTTGAGCCCGTGCCTGACGCCCAGCAGCACCAGCGGCACCGGCCAAAAAATATTCAGAAAAATCCCCAGCAAGGGGATATAAAGATTGATGACGGCGAACATGACTGCCACCGCTGACAACACGCCGGCCTCTACCATGGGCCTGGTATCTTTCTGCACAACAAACCTCCCGGTAATATGTTATAATAACTGACGGCAGATACATTAAACCGCTGCCCGGTTAAAACATTGATAAGATTTGCAAGATGGTTTGCCACCCTGCGAGACGCAAAACACGGGCAATGTCCATCGTAGGGGCGAGGCATGACTCGCCCGCGAGGCTTGTGCAATCCAAGGATGGATAAATGCCGGATACGCCCGCGTGGCAAAGCAGCCGCAAAGGCATTTTTAGCCGGGTAATAGATTAAGCGCCGGCTTGATACGCGCGGCGTAACGGCAAGGGGAATGGGCGTTGGATAAAAACGGGGAAATAACAGGCAAAATAATAAAGACAAAAGGCGAACGCGCCATTGTGGAGATATTGAAAAAAGACGGGCGGGAAGCAACCGGCGAAACCCTTGACGTATCCTGCCCGCTGAAAACCAGTCCCGGTTGGCTGGTCAGAATAAAATGGCAGAAAACCAGCAAAACGACGGACAACCTGCTGCTGCTTCTGCCGCCCGTCGCGGCGGTGATCGCGGGGGCGATTTTCGGCTATCACATGGCGCTGCGGATGAAAATGCCGACCGACCGGGGTATTTTGTTTGGCGCGCTGCTTTGGGGGGTTTTCGGCCTCTCCTATTCTTACAAATACTGGCGCGATACTTACGGACGCGGCTTGCAGCCCACCGTAGTGGATATACTGAAAAAATAATACTTGCCAAAACATGGATAAGCTTTGTGCCGCCGCGCTCAGAGCGGATCGCCGCGCCATACCGCCTCCAGCAAGGCCAAGAGGGTTTTCCGGAAAGGCGAGAGTCCGATTTTCCTCTTTTGGACGGTCAGCCCCGTTGCTTCGGCGAACAAGGCCAGTTCCTTTTCGTCGGCCGCGCCGGCGCCCGTATCCCAAAAAACAGCGCTGTCGCAATATTTACGGAAGCGCTCTTTAAAATCGCGTTTTTCCGCCGGCGACTTGCGGTCGAAAGAAAAATTTTCGCGCCATTTGGCCAGCTGCGATGGCGTGAGAAAAAAAGCGCGCGGCTGGCTGGCGGTAGATTCCCCGCTTATGGCGTGCATACAGTTTATCTCTTTCAGGCGGTGGACTCCGCCGGCAGGCAAAAACGAAAAGTCGGGATGACAAAGGCTGCCGTAAAGCAGCGCGACCTTCCGCCCGCGCAATTTTCCCAAAGCGGCCGCGACTTCCCCGCCTAAACGGTTAAAATCAACATGCAGCTTTTGCGTCAGATAAATACAGTTTACCCTGTAAGGCAGCGCGGCGTTTTCGTTTATCTCTTTTGCCAGCGCGTCCAGTTCCCAGGAGAAAGCGTCGCAGGCCAGGACGTCGACGGCCGGTTTTTCGCTGTGCGTCATCAAAACAGTTTCCTCAAAAAAAATTATCTGCCGGCTATTTATTTTACCATAAATGGCCGGCAGGCGACATTTTATTTTGCAAAAAACACGCGGCTATGTCTGCTAATACTGTTCCCCGTCTAAAACATGGGTAAGATTTGCAAGACGGTTTGCCGCCCGGCGCGGCGCAAAACGCAGGCAATATTCGTCGTAGGGGCGAGGCTTGTGCAATCCAAGGACGGATAAATGCCGGACACGCCACGGACGGCTGGTGTCCGGCCCTCGCCCGCGTGGCAACACATCCGCAAGGCGGCAACGGCTTTACCCGAGGAACAGCCTTAGCCCACACAGGCAGGGTGAAAGTCAAGTAATGCGCCAGGTATTTTTTCCCTTTGGGAAACTCTCGCTCAATGCCTTCAACCGGCACGTTTCAAGCTCGCCGGGAAACAGTACAGCCCTGACCGCAAATGGATTGCTTCGGCCATAGAGGCCTCGCAATGACGGGCGCGGGGTATGCCTTGGCCGGCTAAAGTAAATTTTGCCGCCCGGCGCGGCGCAAAACGCAGGCAATATTCGTAGGGGCGAGGCATGCCTCGCCCGCGTGGCAACACATCCGTAAAGCTGCCACAGTTTTAGCCGGGGATCAGTATAATACCGCAGCGGCAGACACCCTT
>JAISPA010000129.1 GCA_031275255.1 Acidaminococcales bacterium
AGCCAAGCTCAACAGCCGTTATATTAGCCAAAGCCCCGTTAAAACTCCCGATCGGAGTTCTTGCCGCAGAAACAATCACTACTTCCTGCATTTTATCACCTCGTCAATTATTTGTGGCCGGCAGCCAAATGTTCTCGCTTTGGCGGGAGGCCCACCGATCCTGTTTATGGCGTAAAATGTTTCGCGCCAAATATGAATTTTGCCTTTCTTTGCCGCCGTCAGTATGGAAAAAACCCTTCGCCGCTCTTACGGCCAAGTTTTCCGGCTGCTACCATGCGCTTTAGAAGAAGCGCCGGGCGATATTTGGGATCCTGGAATTCATCGTACAATACTTGCATTATTGCCAGCACCGTATCATTACCAATAAGATCGCTTAACGCCAAAGGTCCCATCGGGTGGTTCGCGCCGGCGGCCATGGCCTTGTCTATGGCGTCGGCGCCGGTTATTCCTTCCTGCAAGACTAAAACCGCTTCGTTGATCATCGGGACAAGTATCCTGTTGACGACAAAGCCCGGGGCATCAATATTTATTCTGACTACCGTCTTGCCGAGTTTTTCACCTAACGCCTGACAAGCACCGCAGGTTTCTTCCGCTGTATGCAGGCCGGGTATAATCTCCAACAGCTTCATCACCGGCACCGGATTAAAAAAATGCATACCGGTTACTTTTTCCGGCCGCTTGGTGGCGGCGGCAATCTTAGTTATGGAAATAGACGAAGTGTTACTGGCCAAAATAGTGTTTTTGGCGCAAAGTTCATCGAGTTTCTTAAAAAGGCTGATTTTGAGGTCAACATTTTCCGTCGCAGCTTCTATCACCAGGTCAATATCCGCGGCCGCCGCCTCAAGGCTGTCGCAGGTCGTAAGGCTGTCGAGCCAGCCGTTTATTTGCGCATCGTCTGCTTTGCCTTTTTCTTTTAATTTATCGAAAGCTTTTCCGATTTTCGGCTTTAGCGCGGCAAGTGCCGCCGCTACCGCATCATAAGCGTTGACGCGGTATCCTCCCTGCAGAAGTACCTGAATGATACCGCCGCCCATTTGCCCGGTTCCGACAACTAAAATTTTTTTCAAAACTTTCCCCTCCTCAAAAAAATATAGGCAATAAAACCTGGCGCGCCCGTATGGGGCGGCGCTTAGTCGCTGAACTGACTGCCGTAGGATCCTCCTCTGAAAACCGGGCATAGTTTGCCCCTTAGAGAGCGGTATAGCTTGCGCTTTTTAGGATAAACATACAGCGGGAGTCGTCTCTTCCGCTGTATGCCTGCCCGAGTCCGGCGAATTCTATTTACCGCTTAAAAGCGCGCCTGCTATGACCATACGCTGCACCTGATTGGTTCCTTCGTATATTTGGGTTATTTTGGCGTTTCGCATCAGGCGCTCCACCGGATATTCGCGGCTGTACCCGTAGCCGCCGTAAATCTGTACCGCTTCGGTCGTGACGTACATGGCGGTGTCAGAGGCGAAAAGTTTGGCTATAGCCGCTTCTTTACTATAAGGCAACCCTTGGTCCTTTTTAACGGCCGCGTTATAGACAAGCCATCTCGCCGCCTCAACCTGAGCGGCCATATCGGCGAGCATAAAAGCAATAGCTTGGTTGCTGGAGATAGGTTTGCCAAACTGTACACGCTCTTTGGAATATTTAACGGCGTGATCAAGCGCTCCCTGTGCTATGCCCAGCGCTTGGGCGGCAACGCCTATGCGGCCTCCGTCCAGCGTGGACATGGCGATCTTGAATCCGTCGCCCTCTTTGCCCAGCAAGTTGCCTGCGGGAACTTCCAAATCCTCAAAAATAAGTTCACAGGTAATGGAAGTATGTATACCCATCTTTTCTTCTTTTTTGCCGAATTTAAAGCCGGGAGTTCCTTTTTCAACAATAAATGCTGAGATGCCTTTGACCCCCTTGGATTTATCGGTCATGGCGAAAATAACGTATATTTCCGCTTCCGAACCGTTGGTTATAAACATTTTGCTGCCGTTTATGATGTATTTATCGTCTTTTTTTACTGCTACAGTTTTTTGCGCCGACGCATCCGTGCCGGCATCCGGTTCCGTCAAAGCGAAAGCCCCCAGCTTATTGCCTTCGCACAAGGGTGGAAGATATTTTTCTCTTTGTTCTTCCGTGCCGTAAGCGAAAATAGGCCAGGCGCAAAGCGACACATGCACCGACAAAGTAATTCCCATGCCGTCGTCGTATTTGGACACTTCCTCTACCGCCATAATGTAACTTAAAGTATCGCCGTCCAGGCCGTTATACTTTTCCGGGAAACAAACAGCCGTTAAGCCGAGCTTTCCCATTTCCTCGTAGATGGCGCGGGAAAACTCGCTTTTTTCGTCCCTTGCGGCTACGGTCGGCACAAGATACTTCTCGCCGAATTCCTTCGCCGCTTTTTTGGTGTCAAGCTGATTCTGGGTAAATTCAAACATTTTTAACTCCCCCTCATTCAATAAAATAAAAAATATAAGAATTATTTACAGGTTTCATCTTATACTATTATATTGCAAAATATTATAAACAACAATAAGTACAATAAATTAATTTTTTATTTCCCCCAAATTTCCCAAGCCTGTCTGCCGATAAGCAGAGCCGTGATCAATACAAAAAGCGGGTGCACATAAGCCGCCCCTTTGTTAATAGCCATGTGTGCGCCGGCCAGCGCTCCCAGGATCATTGCCGCTCCCACCGGCAAGGCGTAAAAGTAGTTTGTAAATCCCAGAAAAGCGAAAGACACGGCTGCGGCAATGTTGCTGGCGAAATTGAGCACCCGGGCGTTGGCGGCCGCGCAAACAAAATCAAAGCCCAGGCAGAGAAAGAAAAACAACAAAAAAGAACCTGTTCCCGGCCCGAAAAACCCGTCATAAAAGCCGAGGGCAAAGACAACTGCGACCATTAAAAATACCTTTTTATCATCCGGGCCGGTATAAGACGCCCGGGCGCCCCAATTCTTCCGGCTGACGCTATAGAGCGTAACTATAACAAGCATGGCTACCACGAGCGGGCGCAAAAATTCAGAAGAAATCAGATGTACGGTATAAACACCGAAAACCGACCCGATGAACGCCGTCGGAAAAAGATAGCACAGTATTTTGGGATCGGTTTTTCCTGAACGCCAAAAAGTCACCGCACCGGCAAAAGCGCCCATGACCGCCGCCAGCTTATTCGTCCCCAATACAGCTACCGGTTCAAGCCCGGTCAACATAAAAGCCGGCACCATAATCAATCCGCCGCCGCCTACTGCCGAATCAATAAAAGATGCGACAAATCCGGCGAGAACAAGGAATACTAACAACCACAGGTCAACATATATCATAATCGCCGCTTCCAAAATGTTTCAAATCAACCGTCCTTACGCGGTCAGACGCGCGGCGTATCCGCCGCCGGCTACTCCTTGTCCTTAAACCGTTCGGCAATTTCCTTGAACTGCGGAAAACAATCGCTGGAAAGTTCCACCAACACAGGGTCAAAATGCGTGCCGCTGTCTTTGTAGATAATGCCCATAGCGTCTTCATGGGAAAAACCGTTTTTATAAGGGCGGCGGGAAATCAGCGCATCATATACGTCGGAAAGCGCCATAATTCGCCCTGACAACGGTATGTCCGCGCCCTTTAATTTGTTCGGATAGCCTGTCCCGTTCCACTTTTCATGATGGCTTATGACGATTTCCCGGGCAGTGAGCAAAAAATCCGATGTGTCGCCGAGTTCCTCAATGGAATCGTCGATCATCCGCGCGCCGTAGATCGTATGCATTTTTATTTTATCAAATTCCTCGTCGTTAAGTTTGCCTGGTTTTAAGAGGATGGTGTCCGGAACGGCAACCTTGCCTATATCATGCAGTTTGGCCGTTTTGACTATGCTCCGGGCGTAAGCCTCGTCGATTTGGTAGCCTGGCCGGTTTTGTTTTATCAAGTTGTTGACAAGTACTTCGGAATAATAAGTAGTCCTTTTTATATGTCCGCCGGTTTCATTGTCACGGTAAGAGGTAACGCCGGCCAGCATGTCTAAAATAGCATCTTGCGTTAATTTTAACTGCCGTGTGCGCAAGTCAATCTTGTATTCAAGATCTTTCCTGTAGGATTCGAGTTCCACATGCAGACCCACCCGTGAACGCACTATACCGGGTGTGATCGGTTTTAAAATATAATCCACCGCTCCCAGGTCAAACGCTTCCTGTTCCTTTTCACGGCCTTCCTGCGCGGTCAGAAAGATGATGGGTATTGATTTGAGCCTGGTATCCTCTTTAATTCTTCTTATAACTTCATACCCGTTCATATTGGGCATTTCAATATCAAGCAAAATAATATTGGGTTCGGCTGCGGCAAGGAATCTCAAAGCGCGCTCGCCGGAGGGGGCGGCGTATATCTTGTAATCGTCTTTGAGCACCTCCTGCAAAAAACGCAGGTTTGTCGGGTCATCGTCAACAAGAAGTATTGACGCCGTATGTTTTAAATCACCGTCCACTTTGCCTCCTTATTATCAAGAGCGGTTCGCTTTCGCCGTCCGCACTGCAATCACAATTTATTTATACACTCGGCCGCGCCGTCATAGTCGAAGCTTTCAATGGCGCTTTTGATGGAGTCAAGCAGCTTGTCGGTGGCGTCGCCGTACCCGAAACGCATTATTTCATTCATCTGCTCTATCGCCAGATCGCTTTCCAGGCGATCAATCAATTGGGCGACATAGGAAAGCCTGTCTTTTAATGTTTCCTTTTGCTCGGCGGGCGCTTCCGTTTTACTTTCCCGCACCTGATTTTCCCGCAGCAGAGCTGACAATTGTTTTTCCATCCTTTCCATTCCGCGAATAAAATCAAAGAAATTTGCCTTGACAAAATCAAAATTCTCGCGGATAATAGCCACTTCCAATTTTCTCGCCTCTTCTGACAGCGCCTTCGCGCCTATATTGTAAAAAGCGCTTTTATAGCCGTGTACGTTTATCCGCAAATCATCCCAGTTTTTATTGTTGAACATGCGCAAAAGATTGTTTTTGCCTGTGCCGGCCTTGCTGACGAAAATATTCAGCAAAGATAAATAGGCCTGTTCGCTGCCGCCCAGCGCGTTTATGGAATAACGCACATCCAACCCGCACTCGGCTGCGAGCCTGACCAGAAAATCCGGCAACGATTCATCGGCGCCCTGCTGTTTTAAAACGCCGGCCGCTTTAAGGTCGACTTTTTCCTCAGGCAGCCATTTGACCAGCACACTGTTGAGTCATTTTATTTCAATAGGCTTGCTCAGATAGTCATCCATCAGATTGTCCATAAGGAACTCCCTTATACCGACAATGGCGTTGGCAGTCAACGCCACGATAGGGACCTGCGAGCACCACTGGTTTAACTTCCGTATCCTGGCGGTAGCCTCCACTCCATCCATCTCGGGCATCATGTGGTCCATGAATATAATATCATAATCATACTTATTGGCGAGATCAATAGCCTGTTGCCCGCTGTCCGCTAAATCCACTTCTATATTGTAATGCTTTAAAAGTTCCTCGGCAACCATAAGATTTATATCATTGTCATCAACCAGCAAAGCCTTGGCGCCGCGCGTCTGAAAAGCGCCGAGGGTTTCCCCCTCCG
>JAISPA010000179.1 GCA_031275255.1 Acidaminococcales bacterium
TTCTTGAGGTCTTTAAAGGTATGGGCGCGGATTTGACCGTGGAAACCAAGGCGGACGGCGTTGAACCCGCCGGCGACATTACCCTGCGCTACCGCCCGCTTAAAGCCGGCGCGGCCATAGCCGGCGATATAATACCGCGCCTGATCGACGAACTGCCGATTATCGCGGTGGTGGCGGCTACCGCCGCCGGAACGACGAGCATAAAAGACGCGCAGGAGCTCAGGGTAAAAGAATCGGACAGGCTTAGCCTGATGGTCAGGACGCTCAAGGCTTTCGGCGTCAAAGTTGCGGAAACCGAGGACGGCATGGAAAGAACCGGCGGGGCGGAGCCTGTCGCCGTCCCCGGGCACGTGGACGCGGCGGGCGATCACCGCATGGCCATGTCTATGGCGGTAGCCGGTTTGCGCGCCGCCGGGGAGGTGCGTTTCGCCGGCGAGGATTGCATCGCGGTGTCGTTTCCCGGCTTTGCCGGTTTGCTGAACGGGCTGGGCGCGGATATGGCGGAAGGAGGATAAGAATGTTGAGATTTTTAACCGCCGGCGAGTCGCACGGCCCGGCGCTCACCTTGATCGTGGAAGGCTTGCCCGCCGGGCTGGCCGTTGAAGAAGAAGCCGTAAACGCCGCGCTGGCGCGGCGGCAGGCTGGCTACGGGCGCGGCGGGCGTATGCTGATCGAAAAAGACCGGGCGCAATTTACCGCCGGGGTGCGTTTCGGCAAAACGCTGGGGACGCCGGTCGGCCTGACCATCCCGAACCGGGACTGGGCAAACTGGCTTGACGACATGGCGCTGTTCGGGCCGGAAAGACACGGCCGGGACCTTACCAGGCCCCGGCCGGGGCACGCCGACCTCGCCGGCATGTGCAAATATGCTTTTGCCGACGCGCGCCCGGTGCTGGAGCGGGCCAGCGCCCGCAATACGGCCACGCAGGTGGCGGCGGGGGCTTTGGCGTCCGCCCTTTTGGACGCCCTGGGCCTGGAAGCGGCCGCGCACGTGCGCGCGGTCGGGGAGGTTAAACTTCCCGATGCAATACGCCCGTCGCCGGCGGAGATAAAAGAGCGCGCGGGCGGCTCGGACTTTTTTTGCGTGTGCGAAAAGACCGCGGCAAAAATGCGGGCGGCCGTGGACGCGGCCAAGGCTTCCGGCGACAGTCTCGGCGGCCTGGTCGAGGTGGTTGGCGACAAAATAATTCCGGGCCTCGGCAGTTACGCCCATTGGGACCGCAGGATTGACGGTCTTTTGGCGCAGGCGGTGATGTCTATTCCGGCTTTCAAGGCGGTGGAGATCGGCGACGGACAAAGGGCGGCGGAAATGCCCGGCAGTTTGGTACATGACGAGGTATTGCCGGCCGCGGGCGGCGGGGTGCGGCGCGCCAGCAACCGCGCCGGCGGCGTGGAGGGGGGCATGACCAACGGGGAGCGCCTGATCGTGCGCGGGTACATGAAACCCATCCCTACCCTGACAACACCGCTTCGCACGGTGGATGTGCTGACGGGAGAGGCGGCGGCGGCGGCCAGCGAGCGCAGCGATACCTGTGCCGTGCCGGCGGCGGCGGCCGTCGCCGAGGCGATGGTGAAATGGGTGCTGGCGGCGGCAGTATTGGAAAAATTTTCCGCCGACAATATGGGCGATCTGAACGCGGCGGTAAAGCTGTACAGGGAAAGGCTTAAAAAAGGAGGGTGCGCTCCTTGCGGTTGATAAGGGTGGAACTGGGCGAAAGAAGTTACAACGTGGTCGCCGGCGAGGGACTTTTTCCCCTGTGCGCACAATTTTTGCGGGAAGGGAATTATTCGGGCAAGGCGCTTGTCATCACCGACCGGACGGTGGAGCGGCTGTACGCCGGCAGTTTCATGGCTGCTTTGCGCGAGTCGGGGTTGGCCCTGTCCCAGATAGCCGTCCCCGACGGCGAGGAAGCCAAAAGCCTAGAATGGGCGGGAAAAATTTACGACAAAGCGGTTGAGGAAAAACTCGACCGCCGCTCGCCGTTCATTGCGCTGGGCGGCGGAGTGCCCGGCGATCTCGCCGGTTTTGCCGCGGCGACTTATATGCGCGGGGCGCCTTTCCTGCAGGTCCCGACGACGCTCCTGGCGCAGGTGGACGCCAGCGTGGGCGGCAAGGTGGCGATCAACCATCCGGCGGGCAAAAATATGATCGGCGCTTTCCACCAGCCGGACGCCGTATTTGCCGACCTGGAAACCTTGAAAACTTTGCCGGCGCGCGATTACGCTTCCGGACTGGCCGAAGTAATAAAAACCGCCTGCCTGGACGGCGGCGGCTGGCTGGATTTTCTCCTCGGGCGCCGGGATTTGATCGCCGCGCGCGATCTGAAGGTTTTGGGCGAAATCGTAAGCCGCTGCTGCCGGTACAAGGCGTTGATTGTCGCCGGCGACGAGCGGGAGCAGGGACAGCGCATGTTCCTCAACCTCGGGCATACCTTCGCGCACGCGATCGAAGCGGAAGGCGGATTCCGGCTGTATACGCACGGCGAAGCCGTTGCGGTCGGACTGCTGGGGGCGCTGGCGCTGTCGGAAGAATTCGCCGGCCTGCAAAAAAACGTGAGACAAGAGGTAAGCGAACTGTTGTCGGCTTTCGGCCTGCCCCTGACGGCGGGCAAAGTCGATCCCGGCCGGACTTTCGCAACCCTTTGGCGCGACAAAAAGGCTTTGAACAACAAACTGCGCTGGGTATTGCTCAAAGCTCCCGGCGAGCCGCTGGTCAAGGACGGCCTGCCGCCGGAAGCGGTGCGGGAAACGCTGGCCGCGCTTTTAAAAGACGGCTGAAACCATATCCTTCCGCAAAAAAACAGATAATGAGCGCCTCAAGACGATTGGCCAAAAGCGCCGCTATTCACAGGGCGCGGAGAGACCCGGCGCATTTTACGGTATGCCGGCGTGTCCGCAACCCGGCTTTCCCGCGCCGGTTTTGTGCGCAAAGAGCCGGTACTCAGGCAGAGCCGGTGATTTAGCGCTCAGGGGGCAACATGAAATCTCTAAAAACATATATAAATGAATATGTAACTGATTTTTTGGAAACCATGCATGACGGCATTTTTATTACAGATATAGTACTTTAACTTAAGTAATCGATGAAAAATGTCGATAAAATATATATGGCATACAGTATTGATTATCGCAAGGCGGCGATTGCGTTTAAGGAAAACGGGCATACGTTTGGGCA
>JAISPA010000164.1 GCA_031275255.1 Acidaminococcales bacterium
AATATTTCCCGACCTGACGCCGCCATTGCCGTAGTTACGGCAATGGCGGCGTCAGGGTGTTCGCGCCGCAACTTTGCGGGGCGCATAATCTCATGCCCAAGAAAAGGCCCCTTTTTATAGCTGTCGCCAAAAGCACTGACCCGGACGCCCGCCGCCGCCAAAATGCGAAAAAGTTCTTCCCCCGCATTGCCGCAACCATAGATCACGAGCGGCTGTTTAGCGGCAAGCACTTTCAGGCGCTCAACTGCGGCGGTCTTTTCCTGGCCGAAAATTTGCGTCCGCAACTGTTTCTCAATGTCCGCGAATAATGCCTTGAACGATTGTTTGCCGCCTGTCTCCGTGGCGCTTATTGTCTTGCCCCGCACCGGTTTTGAGCAACAAAGCGCCTTTACCGCGCCATATTGCTTCAGCATGACCTCCCGCATGGTTTCCCGCGTTGGAAATTGGAAGAACAGCATGGCCGCCTGCTCCGCACGATGGCCGCTTATTACGCTGCCGGACGCCGCCAGGCGATATTCGGCAAAAATACATTCCTTTACCGCGCCGTCAATGACTATATCCTGAAAAATACCACTCCCTTCAGGGTATACAACGCGGTAAGCATAGTACCCGTTCTGCATAGGACTTGCGGGAAAACCGGCGCAAGGCAACCCGCACTGCACCACCGTTTCCCAATATTCCCAGTTCATCCCTGTAAGCCTTTCGGCCGGTATGCCGTAGAGATTGCCCACTATGCGCCTCATAATCTCAATTATATAAAGGGCGCCGTCTTTTACGCGGTACTGCAGATGAAAAATTCCGTCACGCAAATCCAACAAAGCGGCGATCCGTTCCGTCTCGCGTTTGAGCGGCGCCGCGACCGCCGCAAAATTGTCGGCAGGGAAGGTGTCGATCTCCACTTTATAAGGGTGGGCGAAAGCATACTCATTGTTTGAGCAAACGGCGGCCACTTTACCCTGCAGCAGAAAAGCGCAGTAGCCGTATTGCGGGCCGTCGATATATTCTTCAACAACTATCTTTTTTACTTTTGAGCTGGCAAAGGCCTTGTGTACGGCATCCAGCCCGGACAAGGCATCGTCGGCCCTCGACACGCCCACGCCGCCGCTGCGGTCTGTCGGTTTGACAATAATAGGGTAGCAGGCTTTGCCAAGATAAGCGGCGGCTTCGCCCGGGGAAGAAAAATCCCTAGACGCAGGCGTTACAATCGCGTTTTGCGCCGCAAACGCTTTAAATTTGTCCTTGTGATGTAAAATCAAGGCGTTTTGATAGGTGTCATGCCCGGGCAGCCCCATTTTCTCCGCCACATAAGCCGCCGTTATTACGCCGGCGTCGTTGCAGTTGGCGACTATGGCGTCAACCGCCGATTTTTCGGCGAAACGCAAAATTGTTTCATAGTCGGAATAATCAAGCGGAACATATTCATCGACCTGGCTTTTGCCCGGCAAGTCAGGATTGTTGCCTGTGGCGATGACAAAAAAGCCCAGTTCTTTGAGCGCCGCTATGGAACGCAGCTCGTTGTGTCCGATGTTTAATATCAAAACGCGTTTTTGCAAGATTGCGCACCTACCCCTTCCGCAATCGCAAGCCAGTTTCCCGCTTTTCCCTCATACAGGCAAAAACTCGAACCACAAACCCTAAAATCCTGATAAATACAGCGTCCTGCCCTATATGGCCGCAGACGCAAAAAACACTTGTCCCCGGAATTTTGGGAACGTCCGAAAAGATGCGGCGCCAGGCCCAGGCCGGCCCGGCTATGGGCCGGCCGCAAACATACCCGTTAAAGGCCATAAAAATCACGCCTATATAGTGTCAAGTTCAATTTTTTTGCCAATTTCCGCAGACAGATAGGCGGCGTAAATAATCCGCGCAGTATCAAAGGCAAGCTCAAAACCCGATTTGGGTTCCCGGTCAAAAGCGATAGCTTCCATGAAGTCCCTCATCTCATCGGTATATCCCCTAATGATCTCATCTTCCAGAAACGGCCTGTTCCAACCGGTTTTTGCCGGCAGCATCTCGGAAAGATATACGTCCTGCAACCCATCTTCGTCTAAAAAATACGTCTCCATCAGGTTTGACATGGTCAAATTGCAAAATATGGCGGCGTCGTTGCAATAAAGCTCAATATAATTCCTGCTGCCGCCAAGGAGGGTGTCGGTAGCGACAACAACCGCCCTGGGGAAGAGTCGGTGAAGCTTAATATAACCGTGCCGCAATCCTCGACGTCTATTGGCCTTGCCGCGATATGCCTGTGTTCGTATTCGGAAAGCGCGGTGGTTATCCTGCACATATCGGCCATTACGCTTTTCACTTTTATTTCCTTGTCCTGGGCCAAAGCTTCCTGTTGTTTCAGCCACAAAATGGCGGAAAGCGGATGCGCGCCGGTTCTGATGAAAGTCCCGCCGCCCGTTTTGTCCCACTCGCCGGCAACGGGAGAGCTTGATCCTTTCAGGCTTTCTTCGCCTTTCGCGTATAGGATGCGGCTTTTCTTCTTGGTTATTATTTCCGCCGCTTTGACAACGGACGGGGCGTAGACAAAATTTTCCGCGTACATAAATTTTTTGCCGGTCTTTTTTATGACCGACCGCAATCTTCGTATCGACTCCAGCATCTTTAAATACATCACCCGCTTGGAAACATTGTCGCCTATGGGGTATTTGTCCCCATCGATTCCGAAATACCCGGAAAGCGGCTTCTCGCAGATGACGTGCTTGCCCGCCAGCATGGCCTTTTCCGCCATATCGGCGTGCAGGTAGGGGGGCGTGCAGATGTCAATAACGTCAATATCCGAATCGTTCAACAAATCGTTGAAATCAAAAGTTATTTCTTCAAAGCCATATTTTTTTTGGGCGGCTATAAGCTGTTCTTTGCGCCGCGCGAGTATTTTTTTGAAACGCAAGCGTATACCGGTAAACCGGCGCAGGGCGTTGATATGAAGTTCCGTGGCGCGCCCCGCCCCAGCCATGCCGATGCATATTTCACTTTTCATACAACATTCACTCCCGGATGCCAAAATACCGCCGCGCCGCCGATCACGCATGCAAAACAGCTTTTTTAAAAAGGCGGGCGCCTGACCCTATAGTGCGGGACACGTTTAAGGCGGCCTGGCTCATGCGCAAGAGACGACCTGGCTCGCGTTTATACCGCAGGACGGCCTCCCGCCAGGCCAACGCCGCAACATCGGAGCTATTGCCCAAATACTCCGCAAACCCTAAAGCGGCGAACATTTTGCCGCCGGCCTCCTGATTGTCCGCCACAGAAACTATCAGCGACGGCAGCCCCAGAAAACAGCGTTCCACGGCGGCCAGCCCGCCGGCGCCTATCGCCAGGTCGGCTTCGTTCGCCAGGGCGGCCATGTAATCTATTTGGCAATGAAACTTTGCCCAAGGCAGGCTCGCGCAAAGCCGCTCAATTTCGTCTTTTCTTTCATTGCCGCCGCCGACCACTACATTGGCCGTTAACCCCGGCGCGCTTTCCAAGGCCAGCAGGACTTTTCCGGTCTCGCCGCCATAGTCGCCGCCGCCGAAAAATATAAGCACATTGCGCAATTCGCCGGTGCGTCGGCGAAGGCTTTTCCTGGCAAGGTAAAATTCTTCCCGCAAAAGCGCGTACTCCCGACCAAGAAATTTCCGGCAGCCGGCGGGCGTAAGGCCGTCGTATTTCTGGCTCAGCTCCGGTTCGAAGCTTTGGTTGGTCAAAATGTCGCAGTCATGCGGTTTGTCGGCCAAATCGTCGATAACTATAATTTTTTCGGTATATGGCCGCAACTTCCTTTCCCATTCCAGGCCGAGGGCGTAATGATCAACCACAAGGCAAGCCGCTTTTTCCCGCACAGCTTCTTGTGTTTCTGCGGCGTCCATATCCGGGGGTATGGTCAGCCACTTCTCATATCCCCCCAACGCCGGGCTTTCACCATGAAAAGGCATAAGTTTCAAATCAAATCCCCGGCTTTCGGCCAAAAACGCGGTGTTTCCCGGCAAATCGCGGCAGACGAAAGTTATCTTCGCCTCTTTTTTCAGCATTTCCGCCAGCGTCAGGCAACGCATCAGATGCCCGCCGCCGATCTGCGCCGATGAATCCACCCGGAAAACTATGCTTTGTTTCACTGTTTGCGGCTTCATCGCCGCAAAAGTTCCGGATGGCTTTCCCGCAAAAGCCGGTACTTCATTTCCGCCAGCGCCCAATCCTCCACATTATCTATATCCTGTACCAACAGGTCGTCCAGCAGGAAGGGTATGGCCTTGGGAAAAGGTTCTTTCGCGAAAAAATATTCCGACTTGTAAAAATAAAACTGCCCGGCGTCATGGTAAAACGGCTGCAGGTCCTGCGAACGGCTGTTCTTGTACTCCGGCCATTTATAGACAAGGTACCCCGCCTCGTCCAAAACAAACGCGCGCTGCGGCGGGAAAGAGAATTTGACGACCGGCGTCAGGCAGTCCGCCCCGCTTTGCAGCAGTTTTTCCGCGCCGGCGCGCAAAGCGCCGGGCGTAACAAAAGGCGCGGTCGGGTAAAGGCAGCACAGCCAGTCAAAGCGCGTCCCGCGCTTGTCGTACTCTGTCACCACTTCATGTAAGACGTCAAAAGTTGTCGCGTAGTCGTCAGCCGTCGCGGCACTGCGTAAAAATGGCACGGCCGCGCCGTATTTTCGCGCCACTTCGGCAATTTCCGCGTCTTCCGTCGACACCATCACCTCTCCGAACAAGCCGCTGTCCAAAGCCGCCTTGATGGAATAGGCCATTATCGGCTGCCCCAGGAAATCCTTGATGTTTTTCCTCGGTATGCGTTTACTGCCGCCGCGCGCGGTGATAACGGCAACCATTTTCATTTCGCATTCCCCGTTTTCTCCAAAATAAACCAGGTACCGTCGCCAAAGGCAAAATTATTGTCGCGGCGATAGGTAAAACCGTAGTCCAAAAGCCTGAGATCGGGAAACCTGTCCAGCATTTCGCCGGCAAAATCGCGCTTGAAAAGTTTGCCGGCGTGCCCCCGATAATCCAATTCCACCGGCGTCGGGTTGTAATATTCCACTATACATATATAGCGGCGGCTATACTTGTACAGCTTGTCGTAAACCGCCGGCAGGGCATCGGGCGCCGTATGTATGAGCACGCCTTTTATGAGCGTCATGTCCCAGGTTTTTTCCGACCGAAAATCCAGGATAGAACCTTCGTACACCTCCACGCCGCCACAGGTCCGGAGGCGCTCGGCCGCCTTGCGGTTGATCTCGATGGCGGCGAGTTCGCTTTCCGGCAAAAGCTGCCTTATGGCCTTTAAATTCAAGCCGATATTGGCGCCAAACTCTATCAGGGAAGAAATTTTTTTTACAGATGCAAAGGCTCTGGCGAAAAGCGCTGTATTTGCCGCCACCAGGACTTCGCCGTCGCTTCTGTCGACGTAATCGTCGCCGAATTTCCCGCTCCAGAATTTTTCCTGCTCCGTTTTAAATTCCGTCATACGCTAACATTCCTTTCAATATGCTTCACGCGCCGCCTGGTCGGCGGTTTTTTCTTCTTACCGGACGTCTTTTGCCCTCTCAAAAAATAAGACCGTGAACGCCGTCAGGCGCTTTGTTTTCCCTGCGCTCACCTTCCCCGCAATACATCTTTGAGGCTGGCCGCGACATAATCCTGCTGTTCGTCGGTCAGGCCGCAATAGAGCGGCAGAGTAAAAGCCTCGCTGTAATATTTTTCGCTGGCCGGGAAATCGCCGCGCAAAAAGCCCAGTTTCTGATAATAAGGATGCAGATGAACGGGAATGTAGTGCAAATTGAGCGTAATCCCCTTCTCCTTCATCCGCGCGAACAGGTCTTTCTTACTTATCCCGGTTTTACTGAAATCCAGCCGCGCCACATAAATATGCCAGGAAGACGCGGCGTACTCCGCCTCGACCGGCAGACAAAGCGGAAGATCGGCCAGCAGCCGGCCGTAGCGCGCCGCGAGGCGCCGGCGGCGCGCCACAAACTCATCCGCCCGCTTCAGCTGGCTTGCCCCCAGCGCCGCCTGTATATCGGTCATACGGTAATTAAAGCCCAGCTCGGTCTGTTCATAATACCAGGGCCCGTCCGGCTCGCGGGTCATAAGCCCGTGCTCGCGGGTAATCCCGTGGCTGCGGAAAAGACGCAGCCGCTCATACAGTTTTTCGCTGTTGGTCAGCGTCATGCCGCCCTCGCCGGTGGTAACGATCTTTACCGGATGAAAGCTGAAAACCGCCATATCGGAATATTGGCAGCCGCCGACGCGGTCCTTTTTATACCCGGCGCCCAAAGCGTGGGACGCGTCCTCTATGACCGTAAAACCGTATTTTCCCGCCAAAGCGGCTACGCGCTCCATGTCGCAGGACTGCCCGGCGAAATGCACCGGCAGGACGATTTTGGGCTTTGCCGCGCTTTTCTTTAATTTCTCCTCCAGCAAATCCACGTTCAGGTTGTAAGTGACCTCGTCAATATCGACGAAATCCACCGCCGCCCCGCAATAAAGGGCGCAATTGGCTGAAGCCGCGAAAGTGTTGGGGCTTGTCCACAACAGATCGCCTTTTCCCAGTCCGGCCGCGAGACAGGCGATGTGCAGGGCGGAAGTGCCGCTATTGACCGCCGCCGCATACCCGGCGCCGGCGTAGGCGGCCGCAGCCCGCTCGAAGGTTTCCACCGCCGGACCCTGGGTCAGGAAATCCGACCGGAGCACTTCAATTACCGCGTCTATATCCGATTGGTCTATGCTTTGCCGGCCGTAATAAATCATGGGCCGTTCATCTCCCGGAGTTCTTCCACCGTCAGAAAATGCGGGTTGGCGCCGGAACTGTACTCAAAGTTCTCCGGCACCGGCCGGCCGCGCTCCCCGTCAAGGCTGCGCTCATAATCTATTGACTGAGCGAAGTCTATAGTGGGTTTTATCACATAATACCCGGCAAACTCTACCGTTATATAATAACTGTCCGCCGGGCACATTACCTCGTGCAGCTTCTCGCCCGGGCGGATGCCGGTGATCTTTACCGGAATGTGCGGCGCGATCGCTTTCGCCAGGTCGAGTATGCGCATGGAAGGTATTTTAGGCACGAAAAGCTCTCCGCCCCTCATCCTTTTAAAACTCTCCAGCACAAATTCCACCCCGTCTTCCAACCGCAGCCAGAACCGGGTCATGCCCGGATGGGTTACCGGCAGCTCTTTAGCCCCTTTTGCCGCCAGTTCCCGGAAAAACGGCGCCACCGAGCCGCGCGAACCCACCACGTTGCCGTAACGGACGACGGAAAAGACGGTCGGCCGGTTGCCGGCAAGGTTGTTGGCCGCAATAAACAACTTGTCGGAGGCCAGCTTGGTCGCCCCGTAAAGGTTGATCGGGTTGGCCGCCTTGTCGGTGGAAAGGGCGATTACCTTCTCCGCCTTGCATTCCAGGGCGGCGTTGATGACGTTTTGCGCGCCCATCACGTTGGTCTTGATACATTCCATGGGATTGTACTCGGCGGCCGGCACCTGTTTCAGGGCGGCGGCGTGCACCACGCAATCGACGTCGCGCATGGCCTGCAGCAGGCGGTGCTCGTCGCGTACGTCGCCGAGAAAATAGCGCATGCAGGGCTGATTGAAAGTCTGCCTCATCTCAAACTGTTTGAGCTCGTCCCGGGAAAAAACGATCACCCGGCGCGGCTTGTAGCCGGCAAGAAGCGTCTTTATGAACATCCGGCCGAAGGAACCGGTGCCGCCTGTAACCATCACCGCTTTATCGTTAAACATGCCTGTCCTCCCCGCTGCTTATCGCTGAAATAACCCGGCCGTACCGCCGGAGCGCGCGCCTGTTCAGCCGCCTGTCCGGATCAGCCGTCGCCAGACTATGTATAGCTGTTGGCCGTAAACCCGTTCGCGCAAAGTATCTTCCGCGAGAAAACTCACGGCGTATTCAAGGTCGGCGTTGCCGCCCAGCCGCGCTTTTTTGTCCGGGCAAAGCCCGCCGTATTCTTCCTGGGCGGCGGCACGTGCGATCATCCTGCCCCGGTCGCGGATCACCGGAAATATCTTCAGCCGCCCGATGAGTTCCGCCAATTTCGCCCCGTCCGCCAGCGCCGCCCGGGCGTCTTCCAGAAGACCAGCCTGCGCCAGCATTCCGTTGTACAGCGGCTTTTCCGGGGCGATAAGGGTAAACTCCCCTTCGCCCCGGGCAAAAGAGACGAAAACGTCGAAACAGGTCCGCTCCTTGCCGGCCGCACCGAGAAAAGCGGATTTTTCCGGCCAATACAGCTCCCAGGCGCCGGCTGCTTCATTCCATACTTCTATCCAGTCAAAAACCGAATTGCCGACAAGCGGCGAATACAGGCCGATATGCCGCCA
>JAISPA010000194.1 GCA_031275255.1 Acidaminococcales bacterium
TCGTCCTTTCGCAGACAAAATAGGCTTTATTCCTCTAAGCCGTGAGCGAAACCCGGAATTTTACAACGAAGACGGCGGCATAGCCTTATACTCCCGGCAGCCTATAGCCGGCGCGGCAAAGCCGGAGCCGCTGTGCACAGAGCCGTTTACCAAACTCAATGTTCTTTGGGACGGAAGCGTTACTCCCTGTTGTTACGACATCGACGGCGCTATGCCGCTGGGCCATATCAAAGACGGCATTGACAACGTATGGAAATCCGGCAAAGCAAAAGAGCTGCGGGAAGCTCTTTTAAATCATGATTTTAATAAATACCCCTTATGCTCGGCCTGCATGGGTAACAGCAAACGGTAAGGACAATCGCGCAAAGCGCCGCCCGCGCGCGTCATTCGCCTGACGAAAACGCGCCTGTGGCGGCCATTTTTTTAAACTTGCAAAAAATGTCCTTATGCCAGAATCCTTGCCGGCTCTCTTCTTCCATCAGGGACAGGACTTTCGTGAGCGGCCGGACGGCTTCATCATAATAAAGATGCTCGAAACGGTTGCAAATGCTGACAATATTAATCAGCGCCCTGATATTCTCCGGAAGATCGTGAGGGTAATCCCCGCATTTTAAATTTCTGTGGTGATGCAAAATGATTGCCTGCGCAATAGGACGATCAAAATGAGCGAACATTTTGCTGCCTAAAGCGGCGTGGGCGTCTTCTGTCCGCGCCAGGGCTTTGGGAGAAATATCCGAACTCATCGCTAAAAGGCCGATATCTTGAAGATAAACGCCTTTTTTCATTTCCGCGATTTCGTTTACCGGCAATTCCAGGCGCAGGGCCAACTGTTCCGATAAATAGGCGACCCGGCGGCATTTTGCGGGTATAGCGGGATCGCGGTGTTCCAAAGCCGTGCTGAGGCAAAAAATAATATCGTCAAAATTTTCGCAGTGGGAAAATTCTTCCTGGATAGACAAAAGAGCTTTAATTTTGGTAACCAGTTCCACCCGGTCAAAGGGCTTGATCAGAAAATCCGTAGCGCCCGCTTCAATCGCCCGGATACGGTGCAGGTCCTCATTCAGGACAGTAAGTACCATGATCGGCATGTTCTTAAGGGAAGGAATGCTGCGGAGCCTTTCGCAAACCTGATAACCGTTTAATGTGGGCAGCATGATATCAACAATAGCAAGATGCGGTTTTTCCTCTTCGGCCAGTTTAATAGCCTGCAAGCCGTCGGTGGCCTCCAGTACGTTATAGCCGTAATGCGTCAGAATTTCCTTCAGCAAATTCAGACTCGGCAAGTCATCTTCCAAAATCAAAATCTTTTTTGCCAAAACAAGCCCTCCTTTCAGAACGGTTTTATCGGAAGCAGCATGCAGGCCATGGTGCCTCCCAGGGGATTTTCCTCCAGCCAGATAACGCCTTTGTGCAGTTCAACCAGGCTTTTGCTGATGGACAGACCCAAGCCTACGCCGCGGTACAATTTGGTATAACCGGAATCTGCCTGCTCAAAAGCAAGAAAGACTTTTTCCCGCATTTCCGGAGGAATTCCTATCCCGGTATCAGCGACAACAATTTTGATTTTGCCGTTATACTTTTGCGCTCTGACGGTAATACGCCCATAAGCAGGGGTAAATTTTATGGCGTTAGTAAGAAGGTTTTCGATAACCTGCCGGATATTCTTGTCGTCCCAGTAAGGAACGGGCATATCCTCTTCTATATAAATTTCCAGAACATGATCTTTGGCGCGAATCTGGGGCTGCAGCAAGGCCGCCAGATCATAAATCAATTTATTAAGGTTTACCGGAACGGGGAGTAATTTTACTATGCGCTGATCCAGCTTGATCATGTCAAGAATGTCATTGATCAAATCCAGCAGGCGGTTACCGCTTTCGATAATGGTTTGCAAAAATTCTTCCTGTTTCCCGTTCAATTCGCCGAAAAGCCTGTCTTGCAGGAGCCGGGAAAAACCGATGATGGAATTCATGGGAGTACGCAATTCATGGCTCATATTGGCCAGGAATTGCGATTTGAATTTATTGGCGGACTCAAGCTCGGAAACGCTTTTCACCAACTGCTCGGTGCGTTCATTCACTTTGTCTTCCAGAAGCAGGTTTTCGTTTGTCAGGTATTGGGCCATGAACAACATACTCTCGGCCAGCTCCTGCAGCTCGATCGGCGCCCTTTTTTCCCGCCAGGCTAAATCTTTATGCTGTAACCCGCTGGAAGCAATACTCTTAGCCAGGTCTTGCAGCTTATAGATAGGCTTGGTAATGGATTTGGTTGTAAAATTCACCAAAAACAAAGAAAAGAGAAAAATAACCAGCCCTGTAAAAGTAATGAGGAAAAGGCTGTCATTTTTCAACTCCGGAAAAGAACTGAAAGCCGCGCCTACGCCCATATTGCCGACAACCGTTCCGCTATGGCTGATTAAAGGATCCACCACAATTATAGACTGGCTGTTGTACATGGACATGGCAATTTTACCGCTGTAGCGTCTGCCTGCTTCCGTAACTTTCAGCAACTGTCTTTCCTGGACGGTGCCTTTGGGAACGTCGGAATAAGTCAGGGAAATATTGGAACTTACGCGAATGCCTTTCACGCCGATGGAAAGGTAGGTATTGGGCACCCTGTCCGTATACACAGTGGGCAGTCTCTGGTCGTTGTTGAGCAAAATGCCGGCCGTCAGGCAGCCCACGACGTTTTCCCGGTCGTCCAAAACCGGGCAGAGAACAAGATTGAACAGAGCGTCTTCCAACTCTCCCTGCGCCACCGCGCCGCTCCGGTCCCTTCCCGCGTAAACAACTTTGGCTTTTTTGCGCAATTGCGGGTTGCCCAAGGCTAAATATTCCGCCGGCATGATTTCAAAGCTTTGCAGCGGACGCTTTTTCTCCAGCAAAGCAGGCAGCAGAGAGGACAGAAACCAGCGGCTGCCCGGCGGATCGCTGGTGCTGCTCAATACGCGGCCCTGCGGCGTAGTAATCGCAAAATAATCAATATTTTCATTGCTCGCCTTGAGTTCCCGCAAATACTTATCCAGAAGACGGTAATTCCCTTCGCGGATCGGTTGGGCAAGCGGCACATGCAAGGCGGTCTGGCTTAAAAGAGAATCCATCCGGGTACTGTCGTAATAAAACAAATCCCAGGCGGCCTGGATCGCCACCCGCAAACGCTCCGTGATATTTTCCGTCTCAATATTTCGGAAATAGGCAATAAACAAGGCGGAAAGCAAGCTTATGGAAACCAGAATCACCCCGGCAAACAAACAGTTGATTCTATTTCTGATATTATTTCTGATAAGAATAAGCGTCTGCCCCCTTTTTTCATACTGCTGCCAGGCTAAAACATGGATAAGACTTGTGAGATGACTTGCCGCCCTGCTAAACGCAAAACACCGGCAATGTTCGCAGGGGCGAGGCTTGCGCAATCCAAGGACGGATAAAGGCCGGACACGCCGCGGACGGCCGGTGTCCGGCCTTTCCCGTATGGCAAAGCGGCCGCCAATATGCCATGGTTTCAGCCGGGGAGCAGTATAAGTCCTCTGCCGGCGCAGATAGTCGGAAAAGGCGTTTTTCTATGCAACACAATATAAATTGTGTTGCATGTAATATCAGTCGCGCCCTGCGGACATTGCTTTATTGTATTTACTATAATACAGTAACCGGCGATACCAGTCAAGCGACCAACCGCCGCGGGAAAACAAAAAGCCCCGCCAAACGGCGGGGCTTTCGGATGAAAGCTCCCTTATGGGTCCCCGGTTCATGGACAAAATCCGCGCGCTATTTTGCCGCCCGGCAAGGCGCAAAGCGCAGGGGCCGGGACGGCGGATATCCGCGTTTTAAAGCGTTTTCCTCTTTTCGTCCATTATTTGCCAGCTTTGCCGCTCGGCAGCGTCGTCATAGTACAAAACGTCAAGCTCGCCCCGGCGCCCCAGCCCCAGCCGGCGCCCGCCCCGGTAAATTCCGTCAAGCGGCGTGCCGAGATCGCCCCAGGACAGGCTGAGGTAGCGCCCGTAGCCGTAGACGGCGCTTGTCAGCCATTCGCCCGCGTAGCCCCGCCAAGCTATCCTTTCGTCACTGGCTATGGCGATGGCCGTGTCGTCCAAGAGGCTCCTCTGGTTGGTGACGACGTTGACCACGCCGTCTCTGGCGCGCAGGATTTGGTAGTTCTCCAGGCCGAGGTAGGCGAATTCGTTCTGGAAGGAGACGCGGGCAAAGGGGTTGCCCGCCGCGGGGGCAAAGTAGATCGCGATGTCGGCGCCGTCCGTGACGGGGTCCCGGCCGAACATGGTCATCCGGTAGCGGCTGTTGCTCAGGTACGCCCTGTTTAGCGCGTAGGCTTCCATGATGCGGAAATATTCGCTGCTGACGTGGATGTCGGCGTCCTCCGCCCACAGCTGGTCAAGCTGCACGCCGGCCGGGGATGTGACGTCGCCGATTCTGGCGTAGGTCATGGGCTGGTCGCCGCCCGCGCCGCGCAGGGCCAGCTGGAAGTAGCCGTCGCTCGCGGTGTGGGTTATTTTGGTGATGTCGACGTATTCGCCCTGGGCGAAGAGGGACTCGGCGGCGAAAGCGTCGGCTATTTCGACCGTATGGCCGTCTTCGTCTATGCCGAACCAGAGGTTCGTCCCCTCCACTTTGACGATGGTGATGTCGCCGTCCTCCGCGCTGGCTTTCACATCCTTGGCGGCGATGATCTCCTGCGCGTCTACGCCGTTTTGGGCACCGGTGGCGGTCAAAGACACGCCGCCCCCGACACCTTTCAACCCCAACCCATCCGCTTGCAACTGGTTGACGCCGATGTGGCCGTTGTCGGACTCTATGACGATATCGCCCGTTACCGTGTGAATCAGGCCTGTTGCGGTTATATTGCCGCTGGAGACGGTCTCGAGCGACACGCCTGTGTAGGCCGCAATATTGTTCACATTTATGTCGCCTGTGCCTACCTTTATAATCACGCGGCCGTTAAGGGATTCGACCGTGCCGGTATCGTAAAAATCGCCCTTGCCGATGTAGATGTAGTCATCGCCGCCGGCGATTACCTCGCCTTTTATGATGATCTCCCCGTCAAGAGCTTCCAGGGTAACATTTTTGTCCACAATGACATCTGTAACGATAAGATCGCCGTGGTTGGTTTTTAACGCGGCGCTGCCCAACCCGAAGACATACTCGGCGTCAATGCTGCCCCGGTCGGTGTTTTGCACAAGAACGTCCGAGTCGGCATCGCCCTCGGCCACAATATAATACGCCTGAAAATCGCCGTCAGACATTTGTACGGTTATGTCGCCGTCGGCAAGCAGCAAATCGGCCGTAACGTTGCCGTGCGGCACGTTGATGACAATGTCGCCCCCGGCGTACAAGCCGCCGTCCAAAGCGACGAGCGCCTCGCCCACGTTGAGGTTGCCCTGCGTCGTGATGGTGATTTTGACGTCGCGCCCGGCTATGCCGTCGTCTATGACAATGTCGCCGGTGCCGGTCTGCATTATAATGTCCTCAGCCGCCGTAACACCCAGCGTATAGATGCTGCCCGCGCCGGTCTTCAGGTTGATGTTGTCGGAGGCCAAAGCGGACTGTATGCCAATATGGCCGGTTACGGTCTCCATTGTCAGGTCGTGGCCGGCGCCCGCATCGGTAACGACGATGTTGCCGTCCGCCGAAGTTATATTGGCATTGTTGCCGGCGATAAGCTCGCCAATAGTCGCGCCGCCGCTGGCTGTCTCTATATCTATGTCCCGTCTGGCTTCAAGTTTTTCCGCGCTGACGGCCCCGGCCGCGGCAAGGGCAATGTCGGCCCCGTCCGCATCGGCCTTGACCGTCCGCAGCGATATGTCGCCTGTGCTGGCGGTTACGGCGACATTGGCGCTATCGGATTGCACGGTCGTCCCGGCGGCTCCCGCTACGCTGGCACCGTCAAGGGTAACCGCGCCGCCCGCGGCGACGTCGCCCATAAGGGCTATGTCGCCCAGCGCCGTCAGCGCGACTTTGCCCCCGGTGGCCGCGTTGTGCAAGGAATCGACGGTAAGGCCCTTGCTGTTGACAAAAACTAGGTCGCCAAAGTCGAGGTTTTCCACCTCGAGCGCGTCCACGCTGTTGCCCGCGCCCTGCATGGCAAACCCGCCGACAGTACCGGCCGTTATCTTCCCGACCGCAACCGCGCTGAGCGCCGCGTCCTGCCTGACCTGGCCCTGCGCCTCTATGGTCAGGTTCTTGCCGGCAACGTCGCCCGCAAAGTAAAACCCGCCGCTTGGCCCTGCCAGCTTGATTTCGCCGTCTGCCCCGGCGGCCAGGCCGTCTATGGTAAGGTCGGCCGCTGTCTTGCTTTCGCTTTCAAGGTAGATGCCGCCCGCCGCCGCCGCTTCGACGCTGTCCACGTTGTCGGCCAGTATGCGCAGCCCCTGCCCGTCTTGGCCGATGTCGCCCGTGTCGGAGATTAGCGTCAGTTTGCCGTCGGCGTTGATGTAGCCCTCGGGCAGGTCCGGGGCGGCGGCGGCGCTCAGGATGCTGCCCGAGGCGCGCAGCCAGACGCCAGAGCCGCTGTAGAGGGAGAAAACCGTCAGGGGGGAAGCGCCCTTCTGATAGATGTTGATCAGCCCGTCCGCCATGGCCTCCAAGCTGCCCGTCAGGCTGACGTATATCGGCAGGTCGGCGGCGCCCGTCCGGTCGCCGATCTTGCTGACGGCAGCCCCGCTGTCGCCGCCCTCGATGATCAGATCCTTGCCGCTGATGTTGACGGTCTGGTCGCTTTCCGCATTGACGCTGTAAATGCCGTGCTTGCTCAGCAGCCGGACGTTGCTTTGCCCGGCGTCCACGTTTTTCACATAAATGGGCGCGTCCTTGGACTCTATGTAGATGTTGCCCTGCGCCCTGGCGTTTAGTTCGCCGGCCGCCGAGGTCATTTTAATGTTGATGGAATCGGTGAGGGTTACGGTCGCTATGCCCGCCGCGTCGTCCCATACCACGTCGGCGGCTTCCGCCTTGGCCAAAAGTTCCAGTGCGTCAATGTTGTCGGCTAGGCCGGCAAGTGGTATCACCACCGGCGGATCGTCCTGGCCGATGCCGCCGCTTAAGGCGTTAAGCGTGATATTCACGCCCGTGACGTTGGCCAGGTTGTCATCTGCC
>JAISPA010000197.1 GCA_031275255.1 Acidaminococcales bacterium
CCGTCCTTTCATATCTTTGAATGTCTGAAAACCTTAAATAGCATAATGTTTCCGCCTGTCCGCGATTTTTCAAATTACGAAGGCCTTTTGCCCTCTGATCAACTGCCTGTCGGCAAATACTGCCAATTTTTGCCCCGGTCGCAATGGCCGTACTGGCTAAAACTGGAAAAGCCGGAATTTGAAAGTTTTCCGGGCATACCGCCGGCGCTTGCCGACTGGGTCGGAGACTGGGGAGGGCCAACGCCGGCGGACCCGCCTAAGGCAAAAAAATATTACAAGCTAAGCGGCGAATTCTGGCAAAGCGGCAGCGCGGATTTTCACGCGCCGGTTCCGCTGCGGGCGGCCGGCGAGAAATTTGACGCCGATCCTGAACGCGTGGCCGCGTGGACAAAATGGCTGAAAGACAAATGGGCGCCCTGGGCCGATGATAATGTACAAAAGTACAAGGCCCTGCTGGCTTATGAAAAATTTCGCGCGCTGCAGCAGAATATGGCGCGCAGCAAAGGGCAGTTTGAACTAGTCTGGGGCGCGGCGGTTTTTTATTGGCGCTTTAATGAGCTTCAGTTGCGCCGCCCTCTTCTGACGCAGCGCCTGGAACTGGAATATTTGCCGGAGGCGGAACAGTTGCGGCTTGTCGCCAAATATTCGCCCGTCCGGCTGGAATATGACATGCTTTTTGACCTGCCCGGCATAAACTTTAAGGCGCTGTTTTCTTTGGAGAACTCCCTTTTAGATGAACCCTTCGATTTACGCGACGCGCAGGCGGCGGCCGCTTTCAGTGAAAAGCTGGCGGCGGCGATCGGCAATGGCTGCGAAACCGGCGGCGCGGATAAAGCGGCTAAGGCGCAAGAGCAAAACAAACCGGTTATTTGCCTTGGGCAGCAGGCGCTTTTCCTGCGCCGGCTTGACGGCCGCCAATGGCGGGGCGAACTGGAGGCAATCACGGAGGCCGTTGATGCGGGCGCCGCCTTAACCGACATTTTTGAATACTATTATACCGGCCGCCAAAAGACAGGCGGCTTTTCCGGCGAGCTTCAGAATGGAACCGGCAACCCGCTGTTTCCCTGGCGGTCGGACCCGGTCTGTGCCGACATAGCGCGCCGGCTGGCGGACGACGCGCTGGTTGTGGTGCAAGCGCCGCCGCAGAGCGCAAAGGAGTTTTTTATCGCCAATATGCTGGCGCATCTTCTTGCCCAAGGCAAAAAAGTATTGGTTACCGGCCCTTTACGCGAACCGCTGCAAAAAATAAGCGACCTTTTGCGCGCGGATTTGCCGGAGTTGGCCGGGCTTTGCGTCCGCGCGGCCGGCAATGACCGGGAAAACGCGCAAGAACTTTTGGCGGTTTTGAAAATGCACGGGAAAAAGCTCCGCGGCCGCAGCCGGGAAGAAAACGCGCGCGCGGCGGCGGAATTAAAAAAACGGCTGGAACTTTTCCAACGGGAATTAAACGAAGACCGCCGGCAAATACAAGACGCCCGCGCCTTGGAATACACCAGGCGTTTCAGCGTGGAAGGTCAGGATCTGAATCCCTGGCAAACGGCCAAATGGCTGTGGGAAAACCGGGACCGGCTTGGCTTCATACCCGACGTTATTGGCTATGAGCAAGCCTGTCCGCTAAATAAAGACGAAATGGACAGATTTTTTATCCTGGCCGGTAAAATGCCCCTGGCGGACGAAGAATTTTTTTCTCTGTGGATTCCGCCCAGCGGCGAATTGTTGGACGGCAGCACCCTGTCCGCGTTTTTCAGCACTCTTTTGGAGCTTAAAGCCGATCGGGAAAGGCAAAAACAATTACTTGACGATTGCGTGGTAATGACCGAGCTTGATTCGGAAGCCATAGCCGGCGTTTTAGCCGAATATCAGCAGGCTTTGGCCGATCTTCCCAGCGGCGGAGGCTGGATAGACGAAGTTTTACGCGAAATAGTCGACTTGCCGCATAAAAACAGACTTTGGCAGGAATGTTGCCATACGGCGCAGGCCGGTCTGCAAAAAATAAAAAGTTTAGCGGCGCAGACGGCCGGCCACACGTTTAAATTGCCGGAAGATTTCTCCGCGCGGCTGTTGCGTGAAGCACTCTATGATTTGCGCATGGAGTTTCACAAAAATGGCCGGCTGGGCATTTTATTCAGGACGCTGGCGAAAAAAAACACACTCAGAACGCACAAAGAATGTCTGGTGGATGGTCTGCCCGCAGACGGCGTGTCCGCGGTCGATTTGTTTTTGGGCAAAATAGATTGGCTGGAAGAAGAAAAGAAGACGGCCGACAAATGGAATTCAATGATGGAAAAAGTGCAGGGGCCGTACCTTGACGCCGCGGAACCGTCTTTTTCCGACGATTTGGCGGAATACGCCGCCAGGCTTAAGGCGGTTCTGGATTGGCGGCTGAAATATTTTGAAAAACTGAAAGAACACTGGCAAAAATTCGCTCTGCGCCAACCGCCGCGCTGGACGGACCGCGATTGGCTGATCAGCCTGATTATCAAACTGCAGGCCTGGCGGAAAGAGAAAAAAATAGAAGAATTGGAAAAATTGCTTGCCCGCCAACATTCACTGCTAATGAGCGGCGGCAGCGGGCAAAAACTCAATCCGGTCTGCCAGGAGATGTCGGCGGCTTTGTCCGCCCGGGATGTTGAACGCTGGCAAATTTGCCGGCAACAGATTTTGGCGTTGGAAGACAAGTACAAATTGTGGCGGGAATTTACGCTGCTATATGAAAAACTGCGGGAGGCCGCGCCTATATGGGCAAAAGAGGCGGCGGCGCGCGGCCGGGAGAATAATTTTACCGAAGCGCCCAAAGACTGGCCGCTGGCCTGGCGGTTCAGGCAGGCCGGCGCCTGGCTGGCGCGGCATATGGAAGGCAATCCGCTCGAGAATATAACCGAGCGTTTTTATAAAAGACGTTCGGAGGAGCCGGCCATGATCGGGGATTTTGCGGCGGCCGGCGCCTGGAATCGGCAAATTGACCGCCTCACGCCGGAGGAAGTGGGGGCGCTGGATTTTCTTTTGGCCGGCAACGGCCAAGGCGGCGAAGAAACGCCTGACGGCGGGCTGTCCTATGAATTTCTGCGCGCCGCGGAGTTTTGGCGGATGAGCTTGCCCGCCTGGGTAATGCCGGCAGATCTCTTGCCGGAGGCGGCCGGGCCGTTTGACCGTATGTTTGACGTGGTGATAATAACCGACAGTGAAAAATGTGATATTTTCAGCGCCGGCCTTTTGCTGCGCGGTAAAAAGGCGCTGGTTGTCGGCGACAACGCGCTGACGGGATTTGCGCCTTACGTAAGGGAGCGCGCGGCGGCTAACCTGATTCTCGAAAAAGCCTTTCTCGGCCTCCCGGCTAAAATGAAATTTGAAATAAACGACAGCTTGTATGATTTCTCCCTGCGCCTTGCGGACAACAAAAGTTTTATACTGGGCGCATCGTCAGGACCGTACAGCCTGAACGAATTTATCGGCAAATATTTTTACGCCGGCAGGCTGCCGCTTTTGCCGGCGGCGCAAACTCACCGTCTCAAACCGGCCCTGCTGAAAATACCGGCGCAGGAAAAACGATTGGCCGGAGAGACGAACGCCGGCGAAGCGCGGGAGATTTTTGCCCGCCTGGCCGCAATGCACACACAAAAAGAATATGACGGCAAAACGGCGGCGATCATAACCTTAGGCGGTATTGAGCAACAGCAATTGCTGGAGAACTTTTTGCTTGAGCAGATGCCGGAAAAGGAAATATTCGCCCGCCGCTTGGTTGCTTCCGCGCTCGACGGCTATACCGGCGGCCGGCGGGATGTGATAATGGTCTCGTGCGTGTCGGCGCGATTGGCGGCGGCCGCCGGCCTGCGCCGCCTGAACGGGGTTTTGAGTTTGGCGCGTGAACAGGTTGTGCTGTTTCATCCTTTCTCCGCCCAGGATGTCTCGGCCTGGGCGCCGGTTGCCGCCCTGCTGAATTTTGCGGAAACGGAGAGCGAAGACGGTAAAGCCCCTGATTTTTTATTCAAAAAGTTTTCCAGCGGCGAAATCGTGCGCGATATTTTTGCCGCTATTACGCAAAGAGGTTATAAGGCTTTCCCGGAATACACCGAGCCCGGCCTGTCCTGCCGGTTTGATATTGTCATAGAAAGCGGAAAGCAAAAAGTCGCGGTTGTTTGCGACGGCATCAGGAG
>JAISPA010000205.1 GCA_031275255.1 Acidaminococcales bacterium
TGGCGGCAAAAAACTTTTCCACCGCCGTTTCGGACAGGCCGTCGGCGCCCAACCCGTAGACCGTCTCCGTCGGAAACGCCACTGTGCCGCCGCCCCGGATCAGGGCGGCGGCTTCCGCCAAAGCGGCGGTATTGTTTTTATCGCATTCCAGCCGCCAGATCAGCGTCCGCATTTAAAGCCCGCCTCCCGAAATAAGCGCCGTCCGGTCAAGCCCGGCGTAATCCTTGAGCACTACGCAGTCTTTAAATCCGGCCTGCAGCGCTATGTCCGACACGGCGGCAGCCTGCGTGGAGCCGATTTCCAAAAAAACACTTCCGCCCGGCGCCAGCAGGGTTTTGCCCCGTCCCAGGATCAGCCGGTAAAAATACAAGCCGTCCGGGCCGCCGTCGAGCGCCAGAGGCGGCTCTTTTTGCACTTCAAGCGCCAGCGCGGAAATTTCTCCGCCCGGAATGTAAGGAGGGTTGGAAACTATCAGGTCAAATTTTTTTCCGCCTGCCTGGTCAAAAAAGTTTCGGACGTCAGAATTTATAAATTCTATCCGTCCGGCCAGGGAAAATTTTTCCGCGTTCATTTTCGCCATTTCTAAAGCAGCCGCCGATATGTCAAGCCCCACGGCGCACGCGTCCGGGCAGTTTTGCAGTATGCTTAAAGCCAAAGCCCCGCTGCCTGTTCCGATATCCAAAAACCGCGCCTTTTTACCCCGGCAGTATTTTATTGCCGCTTCCGCCAGAAATTCAGTTTCCGGGCGCGGGATCAGGACGTCCGGGCTGACGGCAAACTCCATGCCCATGAAATTTTTCCGCCCCGTTATATAGGCTACCGGCTCCCCGCCCGCCCTGCGCCTGACAAGTTTCCGATAAGCGTTTATTTCCGCCTCTTCCAGCGGCTGATCAAAGTGTACATAAAGATACACCCTGTCTTTCCCGAGAATATGGCAAAGCAGCATTTCCGCGTCCAGCCGTGGGTTTTCCACAGCCCGGCCGGCGAAATACCGCTTTGTCAGCTCGATGAGTTCACTGATTTTCCGCGCCTGGCTTTTATCTTTCATCATCACTGCGCCTGTTTCAGGCGCTCGCTTTGAGCGGCGGCGGCCAGGGCGTCCGTCAGTTCTTTCAGGCCGCCGTTTAAAACCGCTTCCAATTTGTGCAGTGTCAGGCCGATCCGGTGGTCGGTTACCCGGCCTTGCGGAAAATTGTAAGTTCTTATCCGTTCGCTGCGGTCGCCCGTCCCCACCTGGCTTTTCCGGCTCTCCGCCACGGCCGCGCGCTGACCTTCCCGCGCCGCTTCCAAAAGTTTGGCTCTTAGCACGCGCATACATTTTTCCCGGTTCTGCAATTGGGATTTTTCGTCCTGGCATTGCACCACTATGCCGGTCGGCAAATGCGTAATCCGCACCGCCGATTCGGTCTTGTTGACGTACTGCCCGCCGGCGCCGCTGGCGCAATAAGTGTCTATCCGCAAATCACCGGGATTTATTTCCACGTCAACTTCCTCGGCTTCCGGCAAAACCGCCACCGTTACGGTCGAGGTATGTATCCGCCCGCTGGACTCGGTTTCCGGCACCCGCTGCACGCGGTGTACGCCGCTTTCATATTTGAGGCGTCCGTACGCCCCGTTTCCGTAAATCATCACGATGACTTCTTTAAAGCCGCCGATGCCCGTGGGATTGGCGTCCATAAACTCGACCCGCCAGCCTTCGCTTTCCGCGTAACGGCTGTACATGCGGATAAGATCGCCCGCGAAAAGCGCCGCCTCGTCCCCGCCCGCGCCGCCGCGGATTTCAAGGATCGCGTTTTTTTCATCAGTTTCATCTTTGGGCAAAAGCAATATTTTCAGCTCTTGCTCGGCGGCGCCGATCTTTTTTTTGGCCGCAGCAAACTCGCTTTGCGCCAGAGCCAGCATTTCCGGGTCGGTTTCTTCCCGCAGCAGAGTCTGCGCGCCTGCCAGGTCGGCCAATATTCTTTTGTATGCGCGGAATTTTTCCACCAGTTCCGTAAGGCGCGCGTGTTCTTTGGTATATTTTTGCCATTCGTCCTGGCGCGCGATAACGTCCGGGTCGCTTATTTTGTTTTCCAGATCAAGATAGCGGTCTTCAACCGCCTGCAATTTGCTTAACATATTCTACCTCTGAATCAGCCGGCAAAACCCAAATCCCGCCCTTCGCCGCCGGCCGTATCTTCTTCCGCCGCCTCCGGCAAAACCGCTTCCAGGGCTTTTACCGCCACTTCTATCTGCTCGCCGGACGGTTCGCGGGTGGTCAGCTTTTGCAGCAAGAGGCCGGGCAGCATCAGCAGCCTGACCAGCCTGTATTGAAAATTGTTTCCGGCGAAACGGATTATTTCATAACTTATGCCTGCCACTACCGGCATTAAAAGCACCCGCGAAGCGATCCGCCAGACAATGCTTGGCCAACCTAAAAACGCAAAGATAAAGATGCTTATTATCATCACGATAAGCAGAAAATTAGTTCCGCAGCGCGGATGCAGCGTGCTGAACCCCTGTATATTCTCCGGCGTGAGCCTTACCCCCGCCTCGTAAGCGTTGATGGTTTTGTGTTCGGCGCCGTGATACTGAAATACCCGCCGGATATCTTTCATCAGGGAAATCCCCCCGACATACAGCAGGAAAATAACAAGGCGCAGCAAGCCTTCAGACATGTTCAGCCAGAAATGGCCAAAGCCGCTGCCGGATAAAAACCTCGCCATATAGGTAGGTATGACAATAAAAAGCAAGATTGCGAGGAAAATGGCAAAAGCGATGGTCAAAGTCAAATCGCGTGTGGTAAACTGCTCTCCTTCCTCGCCCGCCTCCTGGGCCGACCAGGAAAGCTCCTTTATTCCATAGACAAGCGATTCGGCGAGCATGACAAAGCCGCGTAAAAAAGGCTTTTTCAAGACAGGGAAACGGGATGCGACAGTTATGAACGGCTTTTTATTCACGACTATTTCGCCGTCAGGCTTGCGCACAGCCGTGGCAAGCCCGGACGGGCCCCGCATCATAACGCCCTCAATTACCGCTTGCCCACCGACAAGATTTTTTTTCATGCTTTCGCTCCCCGATACAAACAAGGCAGAGCCAAAAAGCCCTGCCCGGATTGTCAAATAATAAAGTACCGTTTTCGCGGGCGCCACAGAACACCCGCACCGCACCGCTTAATCCTGTCAAGCCCGCGCCGCCGGCGCTTCCCTGGCAGCCTGTTTTTAACACTGTGATATCCATCGTAATTTCGCGTCCGCTACGATTTTTCCCGCAGCCTGGCGGGCGGTAAAAACTTCGCCGGTTTTAAACATTTTCGCCATAGCGCTTTTTTAACTTCTCGATACGCCCGCGCGCGGCCACATTGCGCTGCTGGCCGGTAAAAAACGGATGACATTTGGAACAGACGTCCACCCGCAAATTTTTTCGCACCGACCCTGTTTCAAACGTGTTGCCGCAAGCGCAGACAACCTTGGCCAAACCAAAATCAGGATGTATTTTCTCTTTCAAGCCAATCGCCTCTCTTTCCGTTTCGCGCATCATTCCCGACGATACGCCTTTTTTATATAGCTGATTTAGTACTGAACTATGACGCGGCCCCGGCAGACATTCTAGCGGAGATAAATTAAGCTTCGTTCGGCGGCATTTTTGCCGCCCGCAAAAGTCCCGTCCCGTTACTGATTGATCGCGGCGACCACGCCGGAACCTACCGTACGGCCGCCCTCGCGGATCGCAAAACGCAGCTTCTCCTCTACCGCGATCGGCGTTATCAACTCTATATCAGTCGAGA
>JAISPA010000242.1 GCA_031275255.1 Acidaminococcales bacterium
GCCGCCTAAAGGCCGCAAAGAGCGGATGAAACTGCCCAGATTGGCAGGTTTTTCACCTTGCCTTGCCTGTTTTTTTCCAAAGACCTCAACTATTGCTTTTTAATCAGTAGTTTCCTAAGAACTTTAATATGCTCCGCGGTCTTACTCAAAGTCCTCTACAGGCTGGTATGTCCTTAGGCGGAGTGCTTGTTGCCGCCTTTTTTGATATTACCGGAGCATACACTCTCGGTTGGTTGTCTTGCATAATAATCAGCCTCATCTCAATATGTTGTTTTATATATGCGCATAAACAATCACGCAAAATTTTCGCCGCCAATGCAAATTAAACGGCTTGTCGCGTGAAATCCAAGGCGAAAATATATTTTTGTTCCGTGCCGATTTGTCCCATCTCAATCTGGGATTTGACGCTTCTTTATTGTACACAGAATAATGCACAAAGCTGAGATAAAGATCAGTCGTCCCCGCCATCCGCCTGTTCATCAATTATTTGCTGCAAAAGCGCCGCATCGCCCGGTTGCAGACAAGCGTTTGCGAAAAGGTCGGGCCGCAGCCGCCGGGTTTTCGCCAAGGCCATCTTGCGCCGCCACCGGGCGATCTCGGCGTGGTTGCCTGACAACAGCACATCCGGCACATCGCCGAAATCGGCCTGAGCCGGACGTGTGTACTGCGGATATTCCAAAAGGCCGTCGGAAAAGGATTCCGCTTCCGCACTTTCCGGTTTGCCCAGCACTCCCGGCAGCAACCGGCAAACGGCATCGCTTACGGCCATAGCCGGCAGTTCTCCGCCGGTCAGTATATAGTCGCCAAGGGAGACGCGAATATCGGCGAACTGCTTTATCCGCTCGTCAAAGCCCTCGTAATGGCCGCAGATAAAAATCAATCCTGCCTCCCGCGCAAGTTTTTTCGCGGTATTTTGGGAAAAAACTTCGCCGTCCGGCGACAGCATTACTGTTGCCGCCAAAGGCAGCTGCCGTTTTGCCTGTTCTATGGCCTGTATGAACGGCTCCGCTTTTAGCACCATGCCACCGCCGCCGCCGAAAGGCGCATCATCCACAGTATGATGCTTGTCCTGGGCAAAATCGCGGGGATTAATGAAAAAAACTTCAATCGCCCGGTTTTTCACCGCCCTGCCCAATATACTGCGGGAAAAATTCGCGTTTACAAAATCAGGAAAAAGCGTTATAAACAAAAGTTTCATCAATCTTTCTCCCAAAGCGGCGGGGCAACAACCATTCGGCGGCCGGACAGGTCGGTTTCCCTGACGACGGTTTTCAGTGCCGGCAAAAGCAAATCTTTCCGTCCAGCCATTTTCACCACGTATACGTCGTTGCCGCCGGTCGGCAGCACCTCTGTCAGCTGCCCAAGCGGCGCGCCGGACAAGTCAAGTACTTCCAGCCCGATCAGATCTTCTATGTAATAGCGTCCTGCGGGCAGGTCGCCGATTTGCCCGCGAGACAAAAAAAGCAGGCGCCCTTTCAATTCCCCGGCCGCGTCCAAGTCATTTACGCCGGTAAATTTCAGCAAAATAAATTGTTTATGAAAACGCCTTGACTCAACAGCCAGCCAGCCCCGCCCATCCACATAAAAACGCGGCGTGCCGTTGACCTGTTCGGTAAACTCGGATAACCTTATAACACGAACTTCACCCCGCACACCGTGCGGGGCGACTATTTTGCCTACTTCGACCTTGCGTTCCTGCCCATCCGTCCCGTCACGTCCGGAAAGCAATTATCACACCATCTTCCAAAAGTATCTCCGCACCCATACAGCGGCGAAGATTATCGCCGACTTTCAGTGTAAACATGCCGTCCAGCATACCTCTTGATATTTCGGAGCCAAACTCCAGGCGCTCAAGATGTTCCATCTGTTCCATAGTATCGCGGATAAATTCATTGCGTTTAGAGCGTTCGGCATCAAGCTGGGCATAAAGCCTCGGCAATTCATTGGCATTTAACCTGGCCTGCTCGGCGATCATTTTTTTTTCCTGAAACTCCATCTGCTGCAAGTCCAAATCGGCGTTTTTCAACGCCTCGCTCATTTCCGCCTTCAGTCGTTCCTTCAAGTCCTGCGTAAGGCGCGCTTTTATGTGTACAGGTATCCTTAGCGTCATCTCTTCCATAATTGAACAATGCCCCTGTCAAACAATTTCTACCATTACTTTTACATTTTCGCGGGTAGCCACCGCCTTGATAAGTGTGCGGATAGCCTTGGCCGTCCTGCCTTGTTTGCCGATGACTTTGCCCATGTCGTCGGAATCCACGCTCAAACGCAGCACGATGGACGTCCCTTCGATTTCTTCTTCCACAGATACTTTGTCCGGACAAGTTACCAAAGATTTTGCGACATATTCCAGCAATTCTTTCAGCACATTGTTCACTCACTTTCTTTTTTAGCATTTTTGGCTTCGTTCCACTTGGAAAGAACGCCTTCCCTGCTAAACAGCGATCTGACCGTATCTGTCGCCTGCGCGCCTTTGCCCAGCCACTCAATAGCCTTGTCGGCATCGATTTGTACTGCCGCCGGCTGTTTTCTGGAATCATAATAACCGATGCTTTCAATAAAGCGCCCGTCGCGCGGTGAACGTGAGTCCGCGACGACAATACGGTAAAAAGGCGTTTTTTTCGCGCCCATTCTTTTCAGCCTGATTTTTACCGCCATAATTTCACCTCCTTAAAAACCTATTTTATTTCATAAAAGGCAATTTGTTTAAAATCCCTTTTTGTGAAAACGCCGACATGCCTTGTAGCTGTTTCATCAATTTCCGGCTTTCCGCAAACTTCTTGAGCAGCCTGTTGACATCCTGTACTTTTGTGCCGCTGCCCAGCGCGATGCGCTTGCGTCTGCTGCCGTTTACTATATTAGGATCGCGGCGCTCTTTTCTGGTCATGGATTGAATGATCGCCTCAATGTGGGCAATTTCCTTTTCATCCACTTCCATATCTTTGAGCTTGCCGGAAACGCCAGGTATCATCCCCAAAAGTGATTTCAGCGAGCCGAGTTTTTTAATCTGCTGCATCTGTTCTAAAAACTGTTCCAGCGTAAATTCGTCCTTGCGGAGTTTTTTCTCTAATTCCTGCGCTTTTTCCCGGTCAACTGTTTTTTCGATCTTTTCAATCAGGCCGAGCACGTCGCCCATGCCAAGTATTCTGGAAGCCATGCGGTCAGGATAAAAAGGCTCTAAGGCGTCAAGTTTCTCGCCCACGCCGACAAATTTGACCGGCCGCCCGGTAACCGCTTTGACGGAAAGGGCCGCGCCGCCTCTGGCATCGCCGTCCAGTTTGGTAAGGATGATCCCGTCAACGCCCAGCTGCCCGTTAAAGGATTCGGCGACCGTAACCGCGTCCTGGCCGGTCATGGCGTCTACCGCCAAAAGAATTTCCTGCGGCTTGACTGCGGCCTTTATATCCTGCAATTCCCGCATCATCTGTTCGTCTATATGCAAGCGGCCGGCGGTGTCCAATATAACCACGTCGCGCCCGGCCAAAAAGGATTGTTTTACGGCGCTTTCGGCGATTTCAACCGGAGATGCGCCCGTGTCCATGGCAAACACCGGCAGACCAAGCTTCTCTCCCAATACCTGCAACTGCCGCACCGCCGCCGGACGATAAACATCGGCGGCCACAAGCAGGGGTTTTTTATTGGCTTCGGCAAAAAATTTCGCAAGTTTTCCGGCGCTTGTCGTCTTGCCCGACCCCTGAAGCCCCACCAGCATGATTACCGTCGGCGGACGTGAAGCCATTGCGACCTTGCTCTGCGCGCCGCCCATCAGCAGCGTCAACTCGTCGTTGACAATCTTTATCACCTGCTGCACCGGCGTCAGGCTTTCCAGAACTTCCTGTCCGACGGCGCGTTCTTTTATTTTCGCGATAAAATCCTTTACCACTTTGAAATTGACGTCGGCTTCCAAAAGCGCCATGCGCACCTCGCGCAGGGCCTCGCCCACCTCTTTTTCGGTCAGTTTCCCTCTGCTGCGCAGTTTTTTAAATATACCCGCAAATTTTTCGGACAATCCGTCAAAAGCCATTCTTCAATCATCGCCTTCCGCAAGCATCTGCCTGATTTTTTCCCGTGCCCGCGCAAGCGCCGGCGGCGCATACCCGGTCTCTTTTATCGCCTGTTCGAGCAGCAAATTAACCTCGAAAAGATTCTCTTTCTCCTGCCGGCGCCGGCCGGCCAGCCCGAGTTTATCCTCAAAATCATTCATCGCCTCAACCGCTCTTTTTATAATATCATGCACGGCCTGCCTGGAGACACCGAAATTGTCCGCTACTTCGCTCAGCGACAAATCGTCAAAATAATGCTGCTCAATGCATTTTCGCTGGCGTTCGGTCAGCAGGCCGCCGTAAAAATCATATAACAATGTCACTTTTAATACCTGTTCGATCATCGCGTACCTGACAAGCGGTCTTATACTGTTACCCGGTCAAAACACGGTTAAGATTTGCGAACTGATTTGCCGCCCTGCGAGACGCAAAATGCAGGCAAATCCGGGAAGGTTCGGCGAGAATTCCAAGAAAGCAAAGCCAGCTTGCAAAGATGCCACAATTTCAGCCGCTGGACAGTATTACTTTACGAGCGGATTATAATATAAAAAAAATACACTGTCAAGCATTATTTCTTGACAGTGTATTTTTAGGACCGCAACAAATTTGATCAAGGAGGCAACGCTTCTTTATTTACGCAGGCCGAGCCTCTCGATAAGCGCGCGGTATTTGTCGATGTCCTTGTTCTGCAGGTAATTTAAAAGCCCACGCCGCTGACCCACCAGTTTCAAGAGCCCCCGCCGGGAATGATGGTCTTTTTTGTGTTCTT
>JAISPA010000247.1 GCA_031275255.1 Acidaminococcales bacterium
GTAGAAAAATTTTCGCTGGCAGTAATCGCTTTGCCAGAAAGCAAAGAGGGCCATGCCCGCCAAAAACAGGAAGAAGCCCGCGCGCTTTATGATTTTGCGTTTTTCGGCCGAAAGTATGCGCATTGTTTCACCCTTGCGAAAGCAGATTTTTCCACGCTTTTTCCACTTTTTCCCTAGTTTGGCTTATGTCGCCGGAATTGTCGATGACCAGATCGGCGTAGGGCAATTTCGCCGTCAAAGGCAGTTGGGCGCCCATGCGCCGGCGCGCGTCTTTTGCGCTTAACCGGTCGCGTTGGCAAAGCCGCGCTAATTGCAGGCTTTCCGGCAGGTACACCAGCCATATTTTGTCGACCTTGCTTTGCCAGGATTTTTCCACGAGCAAAGGTATGTCGGCGACCATCGCGGCAAACCCCCGCTTTTTTGCTTTTTCGGCGAACTTTAGCAAATTTTGCTCCACTAGGCAGTGCAGATAACCTTCCAGGCGTGGCAGAAGGTTTTGTTCGCCAAACACGGCCGCGCCCAGCTTTTTTCGGTCAATATTCCCCTTTGCGGTCAGTATGTCGAGGCCAAGCCTTTCGGCGAATTCTTCCTTTATCGGCGCAAAGGCCGCGCCGCCTCTGGCCATGAGCCGGTGCGCCTCCCGATCGGCGTCAAAGATCGGCGCCCCCAGTTGTTTAAGCATCGCGGAAACTGTGCTTTTTCCTGAAGCTATGCCGCCTGTCAGCCCGACTACAAGCAAGGGAAATACCTCCCCGTCATTTTTGGCAACGCGGACAATAAGTAGTGCCGCGCCCTGCCACGCGCGCGTAGGCTAGCGGCGCGCCGCATTTCAGGCAAGGCTGCCCGCGCCGTCCGTAAACCAGGAGATAATTCTGGTTGTCGCCCTTTTTCCCGTCACCGTCTTTATAATCGCGAAAACTAGTGCCGCGGTTGGCTATGCCCTGCCCGATCACGCCGATCAAGGCCTCGCGCAGCCTTTCCGCCTCCTCCGGCGACAAATCGGACGCCTTGCGCGACGGCATGACGCCGGCCAGCGCCAGCGCCTCGTCCGCGTATATATTGCCGACGCCGGCTATGGCCGACTGATCGAGCAGCACGCCTTTAACCGCCGCCGAGCGTTTTTTCATGATTTGCGCGAAACAGGCGGCCGTCAACTGGCCGTCGATCGGTTCCGGCCCAAGCTCGCGCAGGCCTTTTATGACATTTTCCCCCGCGCCGAGCAAATAGAGGGCGCCCAGTGTGCGCACGTCGGTATACCATAGGCAGTTGCCGTCCGACAGGGAAAAGCGGACGCGCGCGTAAGGCGGGGCGTCGCCCGGGCCGGAAGCGATCAGCGCGCCGGTCAGCCGCATGTGCGCGACCAGTAATTTTTGGCTGGCAAGACTGACGAGCAGATATTTGCCGCGGCGCGAGACGTCATTTATCACGCCGCCGGCGATGCCTGCGGAAAAATCTTTGGCGGACGGCCATTTTATTATCCGGTCAAGATAAATTTGCACGTCGGCGATCCCGCGCCCCAAAAGATGCGGGCGCAGCGTCCGCCTGATGTTTTCCACTTCCGGCAGCTCCGGCATGTTTTTCGCTCCTATCCTTTAGTTTGCGCCCAATTCTTGCCTGCCGCCACGTCCACCACCAGCGGCACTTTCAGATCGGCGGCCTTTTGCATCTTGTCTTTTACCAATTCTTCCAGCAGGCGCCTTTCTTCATCCGGCGCTTCAAAGATCAATTCGTCGTGCACTTGCAGGAGCAGGCGCGACTTCATCTTTTTTTCCGCCAACAGCCGCGCCACGTCCACCATCGCCTTTTTGATTATGTCGGCGGCGGAACCCTGAATGGGCGTATTTATCGCCGTGCGCTCGGCGAAAGAGCGCCGGTTGAAATTGGAACTGTTGATGTCGGGCAAATAGCGGCGGCGGTTGAACATGGTAGTGGCGTATCCCGTCTTGCGCGCGTCTGCCACCGCTTGCCGCATATAGTTTTTGATTCCCGGATAGCGCCCGAAATATTTTTCAATATACATGCCCGCCTCCGCGCGGCTTATGCCAAGGTCGCGGGCCAGCCCGAAATCGCTGATCCCATAAACTATGCCAAAATTGACCGCTTTGGCGCGTGTGCGCAAAGCCGGCGTTACTTCCTCCGCCGGCACGGCAAACACTTCGGCGGCGGTCTGCCTGTGTATATCCTGATTTTCCCAGAAAGCCCCGATGAAAAGCGGGTCGCCGGATATATGGGCAAGTATCCTAAGTTCCACCTGAGAATAGTCAAAAGCTACCAACCAGTCAAATCCCTGGCCGGGAACGAAAAATTCCCTGATCCGCCGGCCTGTTTCCGTTCTGACCGGGATGTTTTGCAGATTGGGCTCGGTGCTGGACAGCCGGCCGGTGGTTGTCGCCAATTGCTGGAAATGCGAATATACCCGGCCGGTTTCCTGGTCGATCAGCGGTTTCATGCCTTCAAGATAAGTTGATTGCAGTTTGTTCAGCAGCCGAAACTCCAAAATCCCATCAACCACCGGATGCTGGCCGGACAATTTCTCCAGCACATCCGCATCCGTCGAATAGCCGGTTTTGGTCTTTTTCTGCACAGGCAGGGCCAGGCGCTCAAAAAGCAGCGCCCCCAATTGCTTGGGCGAGTTGAGGTTGAACTCCTCCCCGGCCAAAGCGAAAATCTCTTTTTGCAAAAGTCCGATTTTTCGCGAAAGCTCATCCGACATGGCTTCAAGCTGCCGCCTGTCCACGGTTATCCCGGCTAGTTCCATGGCCGCCAGTACCTTTGTCAGCGGCAGCTCCAGTTCGCGGTAAAGTTGGGCAAGCCCTGTGCGATCGAGTTCTTCCGACAAAACCGCCTGCAGCCGCGCCAAAAGCTCCGCAGGCGCGGCGTCCGCGCCGCCCGGACAAAACCGGGCGCAAAGCGCTTCTATGGTAAAATTGTTAATCGAAGGGTCAACAAGGTAAGCGGCCACCGCGCTGTCGTCCGCTATGCCCCGCAGCGGCGCCCCTTCTTTCCAGGCGGCCTGATAAAGCTCTTTCGCGTTGAGGGCGGTTTTGGGGAAATCGGCGTCGGCCAGCCATTCAAGCACGGCCGGCCAGGCCGCGTCTTCCGCTTGAAAAAGATAGGCGCGCCCGCCGGTAAAAACTTCCATTTCCTCTAATTTAAGGCGCGGCAAGGCCCCCGTGATTTTCGGACAAACAAACGCCGTCCCCTCCGGTTGGCCGAACAATATGGCGCTTGCCCGCCCAAAGCTGTCCACGACTTCCGCCGCGTTGCTTTTTGCCGCTTTCGCCGGCGTTTCGGGCAAACCGCCGGCCGCGCATAAGGCGGCAAGCCTGCCTTTCAGGCCGCCAAATTCCAACTCGCCGGCGATCGCTTCGGCTTTCGCCCGGTCGGGGTTTATAGTGAAGCGGGCGGGGACAAATTCTATCGGCACAGTTTTGTCGATGCTGGCCAGCCGCCTGGACAGGAAAGCCAAATCTTTATTGGCCGCCAGTTTTTCGCCTGGCTTGCCTTTTATCTGCTCAAGGTTGGCGAAAATATTTTCAACGGTTCCGTATTCCGCCAAAAGTTTGCCGGCGGTCTTTTCCCCTATGCCGGGCACGCCGGGAATATTATCGGACGCATCGCCCATCAAAGCCTTGAGTTCAACAATCTGCGCCGGCGAAAGGTTGTATTCGGCGCGCAAGGCGGCCAGGTCAAAAAGTTTTGTGCCGGTAATGCCCTTTTGCGTCAAAAGGACCTTGGTCCGCCCGCTGATAAGCTGCAAGGCGTCGCGGTCCCCGGTTACGATGACGCTGTCGCAGCCGGCGTCTTCCGCTTGCGCGGCCAGTGTGCCGATAATATCGTCGGCTTCGTAACCGTCAAGATCCAAAACCATGATCCCAAAACTTTCGAGCAGCCGGCGCGCCAGTGGAAACTGCTCGACAAGCTCGGGCGGGGTCGGTTTGCGCTGGGCCTTGTACGCGCTGAAAAGGCTGGTGCGAAAGGTTACGCGCGATTTATCGAAAGCCACCGCCATAAACTGCGGCTTCATTTCATCAATAAGGCGCAAAAGCATTTTGGCGAGGCCGTACACGGCGCCGGTATTTACGCCTTTGCTGCTGACAAGCGGCGGCAAAGCGTAAAACGCCCGATAAAGCAGGCTGCTGCCGTCAATTATGACAAATTTACCGTTCATTGGCGTACCGTCCGTTTGAAATGTTTGGAATATCTGATTATGTAATTATATCACAAATAAGTGAGGAGAAAAAATTCTTTAGCCGATACTATTTCAGTCAAAACACGGCTAAGATTTGCAAACCGGCTTGCCGCCTTGCAAGGCTTAAAATGTAGGCGAACCCCGCAGAATGCTTGCCTTCCTTGGCGCATTCTGCATTTGGCCGTCCATGGCCTTCAAAGGTTAGGCGAGGCTTTGCAACACCGCCCGGCAGGGAAAAGACCGCCGCTGCCGTTGTACTTGCCGATATCCGCGCCCTTGGGGATGAACCGCTTTATCAGGCTATCAACGCGGGAGGGGCAGGCCCTCCCCTACCTCGCCCTCGCCCCGCGCCCGCCGCGCAGACGATTTCGCCGATATATTCCGGCATGTTGGGGTTTCGGCTCTTATAAGGGTCCTCCCGTCTATGGGCGATGCCGCCATGCTTTATCTCATGCTCTATGGTCCTTCTGTCGCGCCCCGGCTGTTTTGCGATTTCTCTTGCCGTGTAATTTGTACAGACGAATTGCCGCCGGAGATTATCAAGCCGGCGGCGGAGTGGAACAATAATCTGCCGAGGAAGATTTCAGGCTATAGGACGCCTGCAGAAGCATTCGCGCAGGAGCTTGCGAAAATCAAAGAGGCGATCGCGGCATAATCTCCTATACTTGCCTAAGCTGTGGTGTCACAATGATGGGTGGATGGCCAAACCCTATGGAAAAATTTTTGCATTTGATATTGCAATCGACTGACAGTTTTGTACAAACGCGCGGCCGTTGTCAATCCAGCCGCTTTTTAAAACGCAATATGCTGACGGACATGACGATCGCGATAAAGGCGCATAGCACCAGTATTTGCGGCCACAACTGTTCGGCGGACGCGCCTTTGAGGACGATGCCGCGAATGATTTTCAGGTAAAAGGTTATCGGCACAAGGTAGCCAAGGTAGTAAAAAAAGGTGGGCATGGCCTCGCGGGGGAACATAAAGCCGGAAAGCAGCACGCTCGGCATGATGAAGGAAAAAGAGAGGATTATTCCCTGCATTTGAGTTTTGGCGGTGTTGGATATGAACAGCCCCAGGCCGAGCGAAGCGGTGATAAAAAGCCCGGTCAGGAGGTAGAGCAAAAAAACGCTGCCCTGAAAAGGTACGCCAAAAACCAGTTTGGCCGCCAGGAGCAGTACCGTCAGCTGCGTATAGCCCATGGCTATATAAGGGATTATTTTGCCCAGCATCAATTCATACGGCCGCAGCGGCGTTACCATAAGCTGCTCCAGCGTCCCGCGCTCGCGTTCCCTGATGATGGCCAGCGAAGTGGTCAGGATCATGGTCAGGGTGAGGATGGTGGCGCAAAGGCCTGGCACCATGTAAAAAGCGGTTATAAAATCGGGGTTGTACCAGGGGCGTATCCTGACGTCAAGCGCGGAAGTTTCTAAGCCCGCTATACCCGCCGCGCGCAATTTGCGGACGAGGATTTCCCGCGATTTGCTCTCGCCCACCAATTGAGCCGTGTTTATGGCGGAGGTGGCGGCGATGGAATCGGTGGCGTCCACTATCACCTGTACCTGGGAGCCGCGCCCGTTTTTCAGCCCTGCGGCGTAATCCGGCGGAATGATAATTCCCGCCTTCACGCCGCCGGCCTGCAGTTGGTCGGTAATTTCCTGAAGGCTGGAAGCGGCGCAAGTTATATCGTAGTATTCCGTGGCGGTCAGCGCTTCGATAAATTCCCGGCTCTCCCGGCTGAGCGACTGGTCAAAGACCGCCGCCGCCAAATGCTTTACATCGGTATTGATCGCGAAACCGAAAATAAGCACCTGAAACAGCGGCATAACCACCATAATGGCAAGGGTTATCCGGTCGCGGCGCATTTGGATGAATTCTTTTTTAATCAGGGCGGTCAGTCTGGTCATGGCCTATGCCTTTTGGCCCGCTTTTTTTCCACAAGATAAATGAACAGGTCTTCCAGCGCGGGCGCTATTTTCTGTGTCCCGTCCCCCGCGAAGCGGGGCGGCGCGCCGACCGTCCGCACGCACAGGCTTTGGCCGCGGATGTAGGCGCCGGACATATCATGTCCCTGGGCGCTTAGCCCTTCCAGCAGGCCGACCGGATCGGGCGAGGGTATTTTATAAAGCGCGCCCGGCAGAGAGGCTTTCAGGTTTTCCGGCGTATCGTCGGCGATAATCGCGCCGTCCTGAATAAAGGCGATGCGGTCGCAGTGTTCGGCTTCGTCGAGAAAATGCGTCGTAACAAGGACGGTGGTCCCGGCGGCGGCGAAGCGGTAAATAAGCTGCCAGAAAAGCCTTCTGGCGTCAGGGTCGGCGCCGCTAGTCGCCTCGTCCAGGAGCAGCAGGCGCGGTTTATGAAGGACAGCACAGCCGAGCGCAAGCCTTTGCCGCCAGCCGCCGGAAAGGTTGGCGGCCGGTAGGTCTTTCTGGGCGGTCAGCGCGGTAAGGGCCAGCGCTTTCTCAATCCGCCCCGCCCTTTCCGTTTTTTTCAGGCTGTAGAGGCCGCCGTAAAAGTCAAGGTTTTCATAGACGGTCAGATCGGAATAAAGGCTGAATTTTTGCGATACATAACCGATTTGTTTTTTGATTTCTTCGCTTTGGGTGAGTATATCAAGCCCGAGTACGCTGCCGCTGCCGCCGGTCGGCAGCAAAAGCCCCGCCAGCATACGGATGGCGGTGGACTTGCCAGAGCCGTTAGGGCCGAGGAAACCGTAAACACCGCCCGCCGGCAAGGTAAGGCTCAGGCCGGCGACGGCGGTGAAATCGCCGAATTTACGTGTAAGCCCGTCGGTTTTTATGGCAATGTTCATGGCGCGCCCCCGGAGGAAGCGGCAGCCGGCGCAAGGTCCGCCGCCCGCCCGATACCGGGTCCGGCCGGGCCGGGCAGTCCGGCGGCAAAGCTGAACAGGTCGTCAAGCGTCGGCCGGACAGGCGTTATGGCAAAAGCGCCCAGTCCGGCGGCGGCCAACGCCTCCTCCAGCGCGGGCAGCCCGCTTTCGCCGTCCAAGGCAACGTGCAGCCGCGTCCCTTGCAGGTAAGCGGCCCGGACGGGGAGGTCAAGCGTTCGGCGCAAAATCAGGCGTAAATTGTCCGCGCGCACCGCGAATAATTTGTAAGGATATAAGGCCAAAAGTTCTGCAGGCGCGCCGACAAGGCGGATTTGCCCCTGGTTGAAAAAGGCCGCGCGGGTACACAGTTCCACCTCGTCCATGTAAGGGGTTGCAATGGCTACGGTCAGTCCGGCGCGGTTCAGCCGGTAAAGCATCTGCCAGAATTCACGCCTTGATACCGGATCGACGCCGGTAGTGGGTTCATCGAGAAACAGCGCTTCCGGCTCATGGATGACGCCGCAGATGAGCGCAAGTTTTTGTTTCATCCCCCCGGACAGGCTGTCCGCCAGCCGGTTTTTAAAATCGCCGAGCCATACCATGTCAAGCAGTTTTTCCGCCCGCGCCGCCCAAAGCGCTTCCGGCAAGCCGTACAAACGGGAAAACAGCGCGATGTTTTCCCATACCGTCATATCGGCGTTGAGGCTGAATTGCTGCGGCACGTAGCCAACCCTGCTTTTGGGGTATTCGGATCCGGCGCCGCCAAACAGGCTGACGCTGCCGCCGTCCGGCCGGTAAAGGCCCAGCACGGAGCGGATGAACGTGGTCTTGCCCGCGCCGTCTGGGCCGACTATCCCGAATATTTCCCCCCGTTTTATTGCCAGCGAAATGCCTTTCAGGATTTGTTTGCCGGCGAAATACTTTTTCAAATCAAGGGTTTCCAGGATCATGGCAATATCACTTCCGCCGGCATCCCGGGCTTGAAAAAGCCTTCCTCGTTGTTAAGGCCCACTTTCACCGCGAAAACCAGGTTGGCGCGCTCGCTTTTGGTAATGGTCTGGCGGGGGGTAAATTCCGCCTGTTCGGCTATCTGCCGTATCACGCCCGGAAAAACCCGGCCCGGATAGGAGTCTATCATAACATTGGCTTCTTGGCCGTGTTTTATCCGGCCAAGATGAGTCGAAGGCACGTATATCTTGACCCAGCAGTCGGAAAAATCGCCGATGGTGGCGATCGGCGCTCCCGGCTGGACAAACTCGCCTGTTTCGTAATTTTTGCTGAGCACGCGGCCGTTTATGGGGGATTTCAATTCGGTATGCTCCAGATTGATTTTGGCGGCCCGCAAGGCGTAGTCGAGCTGCGCGACGGTATGTTTCTGCGCCCTTATCAAATCCCGCCGGCTGCCGTCCAAAGCCAGCTGATAGGCAAAGAGGGCTTGTTTGTAAGCGCCTGTGCCGCTGACCATAGCCAGCCGATAGTTCTCCAACTGTTGGGCGGCGATCGCGCCCTCCGCGTACAGCCGTTCAAATCTTTCAAAATCGGAAACCGCTTTGTTCATGGCACGCTCGGCGACTTCCAACGCCGCGGCCAGGGACGCCGTTTCCTCGGAGCGCGATCCGGCGTACAGGTCGTCAAGCAGGGCGAGAGCGCTGCGATACGCTTCCTTGGCCTGCATAAAGCCAAGTTCGTAGTCCGTCCGGTCGATCACGGCAATGACCTTGCCGGCCTCGACGGCGTCGCCTTCCTGAAAATCCCGCCTGACAAGATAACCGCCGACTTTAGGCGTAAGCTCCGCTTTGGTGATTTCGATCATGCCGGTAGCGGTAAGGCCGTCCTCTTTTTCCCGAAAAAAAAGGACGGCTGCAAGCGCCGCGACGGCCAAAACAAAGGCGAGCGCGCTGAAAAGTTTTTTCCGGCCTGTCAGCATTTTTACCACTTTCCCGCTGAATGAAGTATCGCGCCAAAGACAAAGCGTACGGTTTTGTTATCGCTTTTTGGGGGGAAAGATCATTCTCGCGCCGGCGTACATGATGAACAAGCCAAAAATCTTTTTAAGCGCGAGCGGTGATATGAAGTGCGCGAAATTCGCGCTCAGTAGTGCGCCGGCGACCGATCCCGCTGCGATCCACCGCACGGCGCGAAAATCCACCAGGTTGCTCTTCCTAAGGGCTATCAGACCTGATATTGCGGTCGGGATGATGACGAAAAGCGATATTCCCTGCGCCAGATGCTGCGGCGTCCCCAGAATAAACGTCAGCATGGGAATAAGCACAACGCCGCCGCCTATGCCCAAGACGCCGCTCAACAGTCCCATGACAAGTCCGATCAAAAGTTCGGTCATGGCAGCAACATCCTCACGCCCGTCAGGCAGAGCAACATACCGAACAGCCGCTTTAAAACGGCGGCGGGAATCTTCTGCATCGCGCGCGCGCCAATGGTTGCCCCGATAATGCCGCCGAGCGCCAGTTTGATCCCAAGCACAAGGTCCATATCACCATGAAATCCATAAATAACCGCCCCGGCGGCGGCGGTCGGCAATACCACCGCCAGTGAAACGGCATGCGCCTTATGCTGAATAAGGCCAAAATAGACTGTAAGGACCGGTATTAAAAATATACCGCCGCCGACGCCTAAAAGTCCGCTTAGTATGCCAATGATAAAACCCGTGAAAAGATATTTCACAGTCAGACTGTCAACCGCTAAACCCATCTTTTGCCTCGCTGCCGGCGAAAACCGCTTGCTTCGCCGTTCATATTTTAATATTTATTGTATTTAATTATAAGCAAAGTGGTTTTCTTTTGCAAGTCGAAAGGGGTTGATTGTCGTCCAAAAACAAAGCCGGACGGGATTAAGCGTCTCCCCGCCCGTGCTTTTGCCGTTTTGCGCCAAAAACAGAGCGGCTTGTCTTAGCTTTTGGCCGCCGTCAACCGGCAGGCTGTCTCCCTGAACACAGAGCAGCCGCTTTCAGTCAATTTGCAAGCGTACCCCGTAACATCTAAAAGTTTACCAAACGCCGGTCTTTTTTCTCGCCGTTCGCTGACAACCTTTAGGTGTTACAAGGTACTGGGTATTTCCTTTCTGAACGAGGTTTCATTGCGCACCCGAGCCGGGGCTCCCGCTGTATGTTTCGTCCTCGGCGGCAAAGTGTTCCGCCTGATACGTTTTCCGCCGCACCTGCGGCTTGCGCAAAACTACGGCAGTCGTGGCGGCCAATTAGGTATTTGCCGCCCTCAGATAGGCGAACTTTGTCCGCCGGAGAGGGGCATCCACGGTATTTTTCGGAGCGGATCAACCGGAGCCGCGGCCTCTCCGCTCTTTGCTTCCCGCC
>JAISPA010000038.1 GCA_031275255.1 Acidaminococcales bacterium
GATTTGTGTAACAGGGATCAAGTCCCATCGGCAATCCCAGCAGTTTGCCCATAAAATGGTCTTCCAGATTGGCCCTTATCATCTCTTTGCCGTCGTACAATGTTTCCGGCCCGATAAAACCCGACACGTTGTTTACCAGAAACGGGTTGAAATAACGCGCGAAACCGTAAGTACGGGCCTCCAGCGTCAACTCGTCCACGCCGCGGTCGGCGCCGATTGACACTTCAGACCCCTGCCCGGTTTCAAAGTACAAAAAATTCGGCCCGGCGGCGAATGCTTTCCGGCGCGCCAGTTCATGCGCCGCTTCAATCAGTTTTTTGTCCACCCCAAAGTTGCCGTTGGCGGCCTCCGTGCCGGCAATCGACTGAAATATCATGGAAAGCGGCGCTCCTTTTTCCAGCGCCTTCATTTGCGTGGTGAGGTGGGAAAGCACGGTAATTTGCGTAGGGATTTCCTCTTTGCTGATGAAAGCGAAAATACCTTCCGCGATGCGGCGCGTGCTTTCCACACTGTCATTCACCGGATTTATGCCGATGCAGGCGTCGCCAGAGCCGTAAGTAACCCCTTCCATGACGCCGGTTACAATGTCGTCAACGTCGTCGGTGGCGCTGTTGGCCTGGCAGCGGAAAGACAAGGTGCCGGGCCGTCCGATTTCCGTGTTGCAGCGGGTAACGCAGCAAATCTTGCGCGCGGCGTACACCAGATCCATAATTGACATTATTTTCGCCGCCGCCGCCGCCACCTCGCCGGTAAAAGCCCGGGCGAAACGTTCTATCTGCCGGCCTGTCGTTTTATGATCCAAAATCCATTCGCGCAATTCGCCGATGGTTTTGTTCTTCATCGCCCTGTACAGCGGCTGATTGAGTCCGTCAATGTTAAGGCGCGTAACTTCGTCGTCCTCATAGGCAAGTACGGGATTTTCCGTCAAATCCTCTACCGTCATGGCCGCCAGCACGATTTTGGCGGCCACCCGCTCGGACGCGCTTTGCGCCGCGATATTTTGCAGCCTGTCCGCTGATTTCGGCTCGTTGGCCTTGGCCAGAACATCGGCTATATTGCGAAACTCATAAGTTTTTCCGCGCAGCAAAGTCTTTAATCTCATTTTTCCGCTTCCCCCGCCGGGCGGGTTGCCCGTAGCTCATTTACTCAGATTGATCGTGCGGATCATGCCGTCCGAAACCGGAATAAATCCCTTAACCGTTTTCAGCGCGCCGAAAATATTATGCTCGTGATAGAAGAATATATAAGGAGAATCTTTGATCGCCAGGGCGACCACCTGATCGTAAAGCGCCTTGCGTTTGGCGCCGTCCGTCTCCTGGCGGGACGCGCCCAGGAGTTTGTCCATTTCCGGATTGCTGTACTTCATAAAATTTGTGGAGCCGCCGGTCACAAAACGATCATAGGCGTTCTGGTCAGGGTCCTCCCGGCCGCTCCAGTTGATGAAGGAAGCGTCGTCAAGGCCTTTGGTGGCGTTATCCAGCATTGTGCCGAAATCGACTTTTTGCAGATTGGCATTTATGCCCGCCGGTTTCAGCATGTTTTGCACCATTTGCGCCACTTGCGAAGAAACCGGGTCTGTATCGGTGGTGATGGTGAAGCTGAATCCATTTCCCAGGCCGGCTTTGGCCAATAACTCCTTGGCCTTTGCCAGATCGGGCTTGCCCGGCTTGTCAAGATCGCTATAGGCCAGATTGCCCGGCGGGAAAGGCGAGCGTCCTGGCGTGCCTATGCCGTTTAAGGCGACTTTGACAATGGCTTCCCGGTCAATCAGCGCCTCTATGGCCTGACGCGCCAGCGGGTTGGAAAGCGGGGCTTTAGTAACGTTGATCGACATGCCCCGGAAACCCGGGCTGGGAATGTTTATGACGGTAATCTTAGCGTCACCGGCGTAATTGTTCGCCTCGTTAAAGGGGAACCGGTTGGTAATATCAAGCTGTCCGCTCTTTAAGTTGACCAATGCCACATTGGCGTCGGCAATTATTTTGTAAACGATCTTATCCGCTTTGGGCGCGCCGGGTACCCAGTAGTTTTTGTTTTTCTCCAGCGTTATGGTCGCGCCTTTCACCCTTTCTTTGAACACAAACGGTCCTGTGCCGACCGGCCCGCTCATAAAATCCTGCCCCAGTTTCGCGGCCGCGGCGGGCGAAACCATCATGCCCGCGCGGTCGGTCAGTATCGACAAAAAGGGCGCGAAAGCGTTTTTCAGGCTTATTTCGACGGTGCTGTTGTCGACGACGACAATCTTATCGACTTCCCGGAGCTCGTTTCTCCTGATAGAACTCGGCGCCATGTTGCGCTCAAAGTTGAATTTGACCGCCGCCGCGTTAAAATCCGTGCCGTCATGGAATTTGACGTTTTTGCGCAAATAGAAGGTGTATTTCTTGCCGTCGGGGGAAATATCCCATTTCTCCGCCAGCATGGGGACGATGACGCCCTTCTCGTTCAAGTCGGCCAATTTGTCGAAAATGCTCTGGAAAACATGCCTTTCCACAAAAGCGTTGGATACCGACGGGTCAAGTTTGGTCGGGTCCTGATGCAGGGAAATGTTGATCACGCCGTCCCACTTCGCCTGCTGCCCGCCGGCGCCCTGTCCTCCCCCGCAGGCTGCGGTTAGGACGCACAGCAGCAAAACCGCCAAAACAAACAAAAATCTTTTCTTCACGTTACCACTCCTATCCCAAATGCCAAAATTAATTCCCTGTCGCCGGGCGCGGCCGAATGAGCCGCCCAGCTTAATTCATTAATGAAATAATAGTAACACGAAACCGTTAGTTTGACAATACATAAAAATAAAAAAACAGCTAATATTTATCTATAATAAAACGCCGTTGTATCCCCGTTCGCTGTAATTTTTAAATATAAGCCGATAAAATACGCCTTTTACTGCGCATGGTTTCCGGGCGAAATGCAGCGCGCGAATTATTATCCAAAAATCTAAGTACGTTTTCGTAAAGGAATAGCATAAACCCAGTACCTTGCAACACCTAAAGGTTGTCGGCGAACGGCGAGAATTTTCCCCGCCGGGCAAGGCGCAAAATACAGGCGAACCCGGCAGGTTCGGCGAGGGTTTGCAACACCGCCCGGCGGGAAAAAGACCGACGTCTGGTAACCTTTTAGGTGTTACGGGGTAGTAGGCCATCACGATATTTTGAGGCAATTTTAGTGATATACACGAAGAGAACGCGCAGGGGCCAAGTGCGAGCCTTGCCGGGGCAACGGCTGTTTCCCGCTTTTTGCTGTAAACTCCGCCGCTTGCGGCGCGGATTAAGCCTTATACTGTTCCCCGGCTTCGCTAAGAAACGGCGGCGGCCTCGGCCAATCCGCTCGCGTTTTTCCAAAGAGATAGGGGGAACGGAGAACGAATATTTCCTCTTCAAATCAGCCGCAAAGAGGCCGTGGTTTTAGCTGGGGACCAAAGTGTTGATATTTTAAGAGAACAGGCATATACTATTAGTAGGAAAATAGGAAATTCCAACTGATGATAGATTGGAGATGATAGGCGATGTTAGCTGAATTACGCGCGAAGTCCCAAGTGACGATACCAAAAGAACTGGTAGAAAAGATGGGGCTTGCGGAGGGCGACAAGCTGGAGGTTTTTGAGAAAGACGGAACAATCTGTATCATGCCGGTGGCGGTCTATCCGAAAAAATACCTTGACGAGTTGCGGAGAGAAATCGAAAAAACCAAGAACAAAATCGCCTCCGGCAAACAGCCTGTTTTTGCTGACCTTGACGCGCTGTTCGCAAAGCTGGAAGAAAACTGAATGGCTTATCAATTTACCTTTACAAGCCGTTTCCCCAAGCACTCCCAAACGCTCACCGGGCAGGAGAAAAGGCAGCTGAAAAGAAAGCTGGAACTGCTTTCGGAAAACCCTTCCCACCCCTCTTTGCGTACAAAACGCATACAGGGAACAAGCGATTTGTTTGAGAGCAGCGTAAACACAGATATTCGCATTATTTGGCATTACGGGGGCGAGAAAACGATTATTCTTGCGGACGTAGGCCATCACGATGTTTTGAGGCAATTTTAGTTATATACACGAGGCGAACGCGCAGGGGGCCAAGTGCGATTCTTGCCGGGGCAACGGCTGCTTCCCGCTTTTGGCCTGACACGCCGCCCCTGTCGGCGCAGATTGAGTCTTATACTGTTCCCCGGCTGAAAGCAGGGATAAGATTTGCGAGATGATTTGCCGCCCGGCGCGGCGTAAAACATATCGGCGGGTTGTCCTATATGAGGGGGACGGCAGGCATTCTGCCTCAAAGCGGCGGGGGGAACGAAAAACAGCTGCTTTTGTTATACCGCTCTTGCTTTTCAATAAAATGATTTTTGTTT
>JAISPA010000054.1 GCA_031275255.1 Acidaminococcales bacterium
TTGTATACCGGTGTGGTTGACGTAGAACAAGGGAAGGCCAAAGGTTCGCGCCAGATCGGAAAAAAGCCTGTGCCTTAGAGCGGTTTTGCCCAGCGAAAAAGGGGAGGACGAGATGTTTATGAACATATCCGGCCGCTCTTTGGCTAAAATCAAGGGCGGTTTCACCGGGTAAAAATTTATCCAGCCATCTTCGCAAATCATGCAGGCGAGCGATATTTCCCGGTCTCTTACCGTAATTTTGAAAGGGCGGATGAAATCGGACGGCGGGCGGGAAAGCTCCAGCGCGAGGCCGATGCTGCCGTAAAAATGGCGGGCGTCGTCAAACTGCCGGTAATTGGGCAGGGCGGTCTTGATATAAAAGGGATAGGGCAGCGCGCTTTGCGCCGTTTTTTTATCCTGCGCAACAAAACAGGCGTTGTATTTACGCACCCGCCCGTCCTCGTTGTGTTTTTCCCAATCAACCGCTATGTTGCCGAAAACGACGGCTATACCCTCGCTGGCGCCGATCAATTCGCGCCCGCATTCCTCACACTCGCGCAAAAACCACTCATATTCCCATAAATCGCCCAACAGGTATCCCGGTATCGCCAGCTCCGGAAAGATGACCAGGTCGGCCTGGCGTTTTTTTGCTTTGTCAAGATAATCCAACATACGGGTGAGATTGACGCGCGGGCGGCCTGGCAGCACTTCCATCTGCGCCAGGGCTATTTTTATTTGCATGGCCTGCCTCCTTCTGTATATAGTTTGAGTCAAGAACAGGAGATTGTCAATCCCGCCGTGGGGCCTTTTGAATTAAACGATAACGCCAATTGCCATGAAGCGGCTTTTTTGGTATATTTAAAATTGAATTGGCTCACTCCGGCGAAGTAAAGGATGGATACTTCCGGTCCCGCTTACATTTTGCGTTGCGCCGGGCGGCAAAACGGCCGGCAAATCTTATCCATGATTTTAGCCGGGGAATAGTATGAATAGTTTTTTAAAAGGGGATAGCCTATGCTCTATCAAAGTACGCGCGGCGGCGAGACCGTGGAAGCGGCCCAAGCGATCGCGCAGGGAATTGCCGCCGACGGCGGCCTGTTCGCACCGGAAACCCTTCCCGCCGTTACACCGGGAGAAATGGAAAGTTTTGCCGCCAAAGGCTATATTCCCGCGGCGGAATGTATTTTGCGCAAATATCTGACCGGCTATACCGACGCGGAGCTTAAAAGCGCCGTCCGTTCGGCTTACAGGGAAGACGCTTTCCCCGACGGGCCGGCGGTTTTAAAAGAACTTACGGAAGATGCCGCCGTTTTGGAACTGTGGCATGGCCCGACCTTCGCCTTTAAAGACGTGGCCTTGCAGCTCTTGCCCCACCTTCTTACCCTGGCGGGCGGCAAGACGTCAGAGCAAAAAAAAGAGATCGTCATACTTGCCGCGACCTCCGGCGATACGGGCAAAGCGGCGCTGGAAGGTTTTGCCGGCGTACCGGGGACGAAAATAATCGTCTTTTACCCGCAGGCCGGGGTAAGCGTCGTCCAGGAACGGCAGATGACCACGCAAAAAGGCGACAATGTCGCCGTGCTGGCCGTAAAAGGTAATTTTGACGACGCGCAGGCCGGGGTTAAACGGATATTCAATGACCGGCGGCTGGCTGGGCGGCTGGAGGAGAACGGGCTTTTTTTCTCATCCGCCAATTCCATCAACTGGGGCAGGCTTGCGCCGCAGATTGTCTATTATTTTTACGCTTACGCGCTGGCGGTAAAAAACGGCCGCGTCAAAGCGGGCGAAAAGGTCGATTTTGCCGTTCCCACCGGTAACTTTGGCAATATTCTGGCGGGATTTTACGCCCTCGGCATGGGACTGCCGGTTGGACGTTTTATTTGCGCCTCAAACGCCAACAATGTGCTGGCCGATTTCATAAATACGGGTCGTTATGACCGCAAGAGGGCTTTTCATAAAACCATCTCGCCTTCCATGGACATATTGGTGTCAAGCAATCTGGAACGCTTGCTTTACCATTTAACCGGCAAAGACGCGCCGGCGGTTTCCGGCTGGATGAAACTGCTCGCGCGGGACGGCTGCTACGACATAGGCGCGGAAAATAAAAAAACTTTGCAAAAATACTTCAGCGGATATTGGGTGGACGATGGCGCGACGCAAAAAACCATCGCCGAAACCTTTGCCAGGCATAAATATCTTATGGACACGCACACGGCGGTCGCCTGGAAAGCCTGCGCCGACCATCGCCGACAGACAGGGGGCGCGGGCTATACCATTGTATTGTCCACCGCCAGTCCCTTCAAATTTGCCTTGCCCGTATTAAAAGCCCTGAACCCGGACGCTCCGGACATGGACGCTTTTGCCGCCATAGAGGGTTTGTCGGAACTTTCCGGCCTGAAAATACCCGAAGCCATGCGGGAGCTTGGCCATCTGCCGGTTTTGCATGACAAGGCGGTGGCGGTTGAACAAATGACGGGCGCCGTGCGGGATGTTTTGGCGATTTGACCGGCGGACAGCCGGCCTTTCTTTTGCCAATAGACTGATATTATTCCCCGGCTAAAATTGAGCGAAAGATTCTACTCTCACGCAATGAAGTTTCGTTCAAGGGGGACAACTTTTTGAAAGTAGTGCTAACAACCTTTAACAGCAAATACATCCACACAGCCCTGGCGCTTTATTCCATAGCCGCTTTTTGCCGCGCCGGCGGGCGCGATATCAAGGTGCTTGAATACACTCTGGACACGCCGCCGCAAACGGCGCTTTCCGATATATTCCGCGAACGGCCGGCAGTCGTCGGCATAGCCGTTTACATTTGGAACAGGACGCTGTCGCTCGCCCTGGCCGCGATGATCAAGCGCGTTTTGCCGGAGGCGGCCGTAGTTTTGGGCGGGCCGGAGGTTTACCATGATATGGAGCGGGTGTTTTTCCTTTGCCCGGAAACGGACTTTATTGTGCAGGGCGAGGGAGAGGAAACATTCAACGAACTGCTCCGGGAACGTGAAAAAGGCGGCGACGGACGCGGCGTGCCGGGGGCGGCCTGGAAGGACGCAGACGGCACGCTGCGCCGGGAAGGAGGGGCGCGGACACTTATGGATTTATCTTTGCTGAAATTCCCCTATGATTTGACCGGCGGCGCTTTTTCCGGCCGCATATTATATTAC
>JAISPA010000064.1 GCA_031275255.1 Acidaminococcales bacterium
GTCAACGCTTTTTTGATACCGATAGGCGGCGTCGGCCAGTTCCCTTTGGTAAAACCCCGTCTCTATGGCGGTTATAGCGTCTCCCATTTTGTCGATCTTTTCGATATACTTAAATACCTCTTCCTCAATGCTATCCGTCAGGCACTCCACATAATAAGACCCCCCCAGCGGGTCGGCCGTTTGGGTTACGCCCGCCTCATAGGCGATTATCTGCTGCGTGCGCAGCGCGACGGTTACGGATTCTTCCGTCGGTATGCTGAGCGCCTCGTCGTAAGAAGAGGTGGCGATGGTCTGCACGCCGCCCAAAACCGCCGCCAGCGTCTCAATCGTTACGCGGGCAATGTTGTTGAGCGGCTGTTCGGCGGTCAGTGCCCCGCCCATAGTCATTATGAATATACTCATCTTTTGAGAATTTTCATTCCAGGAACGATAGCGTTCCTTCAATATCCTGGCCCAGACGCGCCTGGCCGCCCTGAATTTCGCCACTTCTTCCAAAAGATCGACGTGCGACGCGAGGAAAAAATACAGACTGGGGGCGAAACTGTCGATCGCGAGGCCGCGCCTGGCCGCCGCGTCCAGATAACAAATCGCGTCCGCCATGGCAAAGGCAATCTCCTGCGCCGCCGTCGCGCCGCCGTCGCGGATATGGTAGCCGCAAACCGCCAAGGGGGTCCAGCCCGGAAGATTTTTCGCGCAATATTCAATCACGTCCACCGCCAGCTTCACGCCCGCCCGGGGCGGGAAAATGAAAGTGCCGCGGCAAAAATATTCCTTCAGTATATCGTTTTGCAAGAGAAAACGGATGTCTTTAGGATCGACCTTGTTTTTCTCGGCGAAAACAATAAACATCGCCATAAGGATAAGCGAATTGGCGTTCGCCGTCGTCCTTATCTGCCGCACCTTTCGCAGGTCTATCCCCGCAAAAAGCGCCTCGACGTCCTCTAAGGAATTTATCGACACGCCGACTTTGCCCACTTCCCCTTCCGCCATATAGTGGTCGGAGTCATAGCCCATCTGCGTGGGCAGATCAAGCGCGATGGAAAAGCCGGTCTGCCCCTGCTCAATAAGATAGCGGTAGCGCCGGTTGGCCTCCTCCGGCGTGGAGAACCCTGAATATTGCCCCATGACCCACAGGTTTTGTCTGTACATTTCCGGGCTTATCCCGCGCGTAAAAGGATAGGCGCCCGCTTTGCCCAATTTAACGTTATAATCAAAACACGCCAAATCTTCCGGGGTATAAAGAGCCTTAACCGGCGTCCCCGAAATTGTCTGCTGCTTTTTCTGGTCATTGTCCACGTTAAACGCCCCCCATTTGTTTTTGTCGCAAGCCGGCAAGATATTCCCGGAAGGGCGTCCGGCCTTTTACCGCACCTTGCTTTTCCAAAGCGTCAATTGATTTGTCGGTGTAATTGAGTTTTTCCAGTATCTCCCACGTATCCTGCCCCAAATCCGGCCCGATCCACCTGACCTCGCCCGGAGTGCGCGAAAGGCGCGGCATTACCCCCTGCATCTTCACTTTGCCCCACAAAGCATCCGCCACTTCGGCTATATTGCCGCGCGCGGCGTAGTGCGGATCCTCGAATATGCCCGCTATATCGTGTATCGGCCCGATCGGGATATGATCGCCCAAAAGATCGAAACATTCCTGGGCGGTATGCCCTTCTACCCATTTTCGCATCAACTCGTCAATTTCTTCACGGTTGGCCTGCCGTTTTACCTGCGTTTTGTATTCCGGGCGCTCCAACATATCCTTACGGTCAATCAGCGTCATTAAAACCGTGAAGAGTTTGTCGTTGCCGACCGCCAAACTTACCCATTTGCCGTCTTTTGTCTTAAAATGCCCGCCCGGTACGGTTGCCATGAACAAATTGCCGGTCCGTTCCCTCACGGCCGCCGTTAAATGATAGTTAAGCGCCGTAAATTCCAATATTCTGAAGATCGGCTCATACAAGCCTATGTCTATCTCCTGTCCCTGCCCGCCGCCCTTCGCATCGCGCTCATAAATCGCGATAAGTATTCCGAGCGCGGCGGAAAACCCGGCCAGATAATCGGCGATGGATACTCCCGGTTTTAAAGGTTCCCGATCTTTAAAACCGGTAAGGTAGGTCAACCCGCCCATGCCCACGCCTATGCGGTCATAGCCGGCGCGGTTCCTGTAAGGACCGGTCTGCCCGTAACCGGACATCCGCGCCAGAATCAGCCTGGGATTTAAACTGTTTATCCTCTCCCAGGGAAATCCCAGCTTAGACAACACGCCGGGCCGGAAATTTTCCGTCATAACATCGGCTTCTTTGATGAGTTTGTCCAGTATTTCCTTCCCTCCAGCCGTTTTGAGGTCAAGGGAAATGGTTTTTTTGTTGCGGTTTTCTACTGCGTACCAGAGCGAGCGTCCGTCCACTACCGGCCCCATCTGCCTTATGCCGTCCCCTTCAAGAGGTTCCACTTTAATAACCTCGGCGCCGAAATCCGCCAGCAGCGCCCCGCAAAACGGCGCGGCGACCACCTGCCCCAGTTCAAGCACCTTAAGCCCGCTTAACGCACCCAAAAATAATACCCCCTCACAATGCCCTGCAACCTTTATATTTAATTCATCCGGCCGCGTTTATTCATTATGTAAACAAGCACAAACGAAGATATGAGCAGCCCGGCGCTGATCGGCGTGGAGAAAAACACCAGGGGATTCAAACCATGCCCCAGCAGCGCCCTTCGCATGTTCGGCTCAATAATTGGCCCCAAAATGAGGCCGAGGACGATCGGCGCAACCGGAAACCCCAATTTCAGCAGGATATATCCGGCAAAGCCGATAACCACTACCATGCCGGCGTCAAAAAAGGAATTGTTTACCGCGTACCCGCCGGTTACGCACAAAACAGACACGATCGGCATGAGAATTTGAAAAGGTATTTTAAGTATGTACGGAAAATACTTGCTGCCCAAAAGACCCATTGCCAGCATGACCACATTGGCGATCAGCAGTATCCAAAGCAGAAATGCCACCAGGTCGTAGCGCTCCACCAAAAGCATGGGGCCGGGCGTCAAACCCTGGATCATCAGCGCCCCCAAAAGGACGGCCGTAACCGTGTCGCCCGGCACGCCCAGCGTCAGGAGCGGAATGAGCGCCCCGCCCGTAACCGCGTTATTGGAGCTTTCGCTGGCCATTATCCCCTCCGGTATGCCTGTGCCAAAATCCTGCGGATGTTTCGATGACCTTTTGGCTTCGTTGTAGGACATCCAAGAAGCGATGGTCGGGCCTGTGCCGGGAATCGCCCCGATGATTACGCCGATGATCGTGGATTTTATGATAACTCCCTTATATTGCCAATAATATTTCAGCGGCGGCAACATTTTTTTGACTTGAACTATTATCTCGTCTTTTCCGGACCGGCCTACCGTTTCGACTTTCGCCAGCACCTCCGTGATGGCGAACAGTCCGACCAGCGCGGGTATTAACGCAATCCCACCCATCAAGTTCAAATTATCCATCGTAAACCGCGGCAGGCCGTCAATCGGGTCCATGCCGACCGTACCGAGGAACATGCCGATCGCCGCGCCGGCCACCCCTTTTATCATGGACCTGCCCGAAACCCCGGCTATGCAGACCAGCCCCAGCACCGCCACGGCGAAATATTCCGGCGCGCCGAACTTAAGCGCTATTGCGGCGATCAAAGGCGCGAAGATCAAAAGCGCGAAAGCCGAGAGGCTTCCCCCCAACCAGGAGGATATGATGGAATGACCCAAGGCTTCGCCGGCCCGGCCCTGTTTGGCCATCGGATACCCGTCCATCACCGTGGCGGCGTTGCCCGGCGCGCCCGGCGTATTGATCAGTATGGCCGGTATGCTGCCGGCGTAAAACCCTCCGCAATATATGCCCATTAAAAAGGACAGCGACACGTTGAGCGACATATAAAAGGTTATAGGAGTGAACAACGCCACCGCCGTCGTCGCCGTCAAGCCGGGCGCCGCGCCGAAAAGTACCCCGACAACTGTCCCGAGACAAATCCAGCCGAGACATTCCGGGCTCAGCGCGGCAAACAACGCGCCCGGTATGGCCTCTAACGTCTGAAATTCCATGATAAATCGCCTCTTTCGCCCGCAGCGCATTCACGGCAGTATGATCATAAACGCCTTGCTGAACAAGTAATATACCGCTACGGAGGTTATAACCGGCACGCCGAGGAAAACCGGTTTTCTGCGCTCGCCGAAGATGTACATGGCTAAAACCAGAAACCCGATTGTTGAAAGAACAAACCCCGCGTACTGCATGCACAAAACGTAAAGGGCCAAGGCGGCGGCTGTCGCAAGCAGTTTGCCCCAGTTAAACGCCGGCAGGGGCGTTTTTTCCTCTCTTTTCACGCCTTGCCAAACGAGCGCCGCGCCGCAGACCAAAAGCGCCGTAAAAAGAAAACTCGGATAAAAGGCCGCCGACAATCCGGCCACGCTGAGATTCTCTAACTGCGCCGCGAAAAAATACCCGATCAGCGCGCAAATGATCAATAAAGCGCCGGAAAGCACGTCCTGATCTTTTATTTTCACTAAAAATCCACCGCCCTTCAGGCCGCTAATAAGCTATGGATAGCGGGTAATTTTTATTTTTTGTGCAAACCGATATCTTTCAATATCTGCTGGTTCAATTCCGCTTCTTTTTTGATCCGCGCGTCCAGTTCCGCCGGCCCCAGATAAGCCGGTATGAGAAAGAGTTTGTTCCAGGCGTCCTGTACCTTAGGGCTGTCGTATGCCTTTTTCAGCGCGTCAGCCAGAATTTTCACAATATCGTCCGGCGTTGCCTTCGGCACGAGTACGCCGTACCATACGCCTGCTTCCAAGTCGTACCCCTGCTCCTTGAAGGTTGGCGCGTCCACCATTTTTATCCGGTTGGCCGAAGTTACACCCAAAATGCGCAAAGCGCCGGACTTGTGATGCGGGGCGGCTTCAGTTACCCCGGTGACGGTGGCTTCGACATGCCCGCCCAGGAGGGCCGCGATCGCGGGATTGGCGCCTTCAAAAGGCATGTGCGTTAGTTTTATGCCGATTTTTTTCGCCCAGCCCTCCGCGTTCACATGCTGTATATTGCCGGCGCCGGGGCTGCCGTAACGGATTTTGCCGGGGTTTGCCTTGGCGTATTCCACAAATTCTTTAACGTTCTTAAGCGGCGAATCCGCCCTTACCGTAAGCGCCAGCGGTATGTCGGTAACCTGCGCCACGGCGCGCAAAGACGTGTAATCATAACCGACGTTGGAGGTGTAAGGGACAAGCGTAACAGTGCCGATGGAAGCATTCACAAGCGTGTA
>JAISPA010000152.1 GCA_031275255.1 Acidaminococcales bacterium
GGAACGGGCGCCGATAGAGGATGCCGCGAAAACATTCCCGCCGGCCGTCAGGTTTTTGCCCAGCGGATAAGCGACCCTGTGCCTGATATAAAAACCGTCGCCGCTATTGTAGCCAAGCCGCGGCACGTTGCTGTCGGCGCCGCCTTTCAGGGAAACGACGTAGCGTTTGCGGTGCAGCAATTTTTTACCCAGTATATATAAATCAACGTCATAGGCAATCATCTTGTCGTTCGGCCAAATATCCACCCTTTTCGCGGTGATGTGCTGGCATTTGGCGTGGTACACGGCGTCGCAGCGGCTGATGAGGGCGTTCTGTCCCTCCAGCTTGTCCGGCAGTATTTCCACCTCGTCCGCCGCTATGAATTGGCTGCCGGTTTTGCCGGTAACGCCGTCTATCCGCCCGCGCCCCGTCCCATAATTATAAACGGCGGTCTCCCCTTCCAGGGTGGTCGCCGTCAGGCTGTCGGTAAAGCGGGCGGGGCTTTCGGTCCACACATCTTTGGTCCTGGCGTTGCCTTCAACACGTTCCGCCGTGACAAGCCGGTCGCCCTGCCGGACGCGCACGTTTCCTTCGGCGACAATATCGCCGGAAACATTGTCGTAATGGACGCGGTCGGCCAAAACCGAAATCGGCGGCGCGGCCTCCTTCTGAGCGCCTTTTCCTGCGGCGGCGGCGCCGCCTTGGCCGCAGAGAAAAAACAGCGCGGCTAAAAAGGACGTCACTGCCAACAGCACCTTATGTTCAGGGGGAAAAATTGCTTTGCGCATAAATAAAAGCCTGCTTCCGTTTAAACGGTATTTCACGCGGCAATAGATTAAGTGCGTGCTTAATGACGGTAAGTTCATACCGGGCTCAACCACCCTTTGCTTTTCTATAGAGGAATAAGCAAAATGCCGGCCATCCACGCCCATCCTCAAAAGAGTAAGCTTGCCGTTGCCGGAGAGGGCTGTTTCGGCAACAAACCATCCGGCCGCAGTGCGCGCGCCCGGACAATACCTATAGTGATAATTTTAACACAAAATCATTTTTTACGCTATCTTTAAATACGCCGCGCCGCCCCGGCCCAAAAACCGACTTACCGCCGCAGGGCAAGTCCTGCGGCGGTAAGTCGGTTTTTGGGCCGGGGCGGCGCGCGTAAAGTCAAAGCCCGCCGTCTCCCGCGGCAGTTCTCTGCTGCGTATCGGCCGCTTTTAATTCTTCCGGCATGACCACTCCGCTTGCTATGGCGTCTTCCTTGGTCTGCACATATAAAAGCGCGCCTTCGGGTACGCGGTATTCCCTGCCTTTGACAAAAGCGCCGCCAATCACGCCGAACGGCCCTAAAATCATCATACCGGCCATGCTCGCGCCCGCGGCGTAAGCCATGTTTTCCGTTTCTTTCTGCGCTAATTTTCCGAGCGTCAGAAAGGCTTGGCTGTCATCAATCATCCTGATATCCGTGTAGTCTATCTCCACCTTGCCGTTGCGGCCGAAATTGCGCGCCCGCGACACTTTGGTTACCACTCCGTTTCCCAGAGCGCCTTTAGGTATGACCAGCACGTCGCCGATGTATATACTGTCCTCCGCCCGGAACCGTACTTTGTCCCCCTCCTGGATGGTTTTGCTGTCAAGCGCCTGCGCTATGCTTATTTTTATCAGCGTATCCCTGGGCAGGACGACTTCCCTCGCCTCTATCTCCCCGCCGGGGAAAACCATGGCCATGAGAACGCTTATGCGATCATCCAGTGCGCCGACGCCGGGGCGGCCGTTAAGAAATTTCTCCATATTTTCCAGCCGGCTCTTAGCCGGACCCTCGGACAGTTTCTTGGTAAAAGCCCATTCGATCATGTTCAGCTTGATCAAAAAAGAGGCGAGTGAAGCGTTGGGCTTGCCCTTGATATATGAATGTATCCTGTCGATCCGCGTTAAAATAGCGTCGTCGGTAACGCTCCCGTTGATATCTTCCTCTATGCTGTCGGTACGTTCCACCAGCGAACCTTTTTGCTCCGTACCATAAAGGATCAGTTCCACTTCGCTTATTTTGCCGATCGCCGTTTCTTCTTCGGCAAAAGCCGGGACAACGGCGGTAAAGCAAAACAAAAGCGCGAGAAGACAAACTGACAATTTTTTCATCGGCTGCATCCACTCCTTTGCGCGTTATCGCCCATATTACTTTTTACCAAGTTTGGCTATTCTGTCCAATTGTATGCTGACCGCATTACTGTATTCGCGCAATTTCCAGTCGATTTTCATGATAACGGCATATTCGGCCGTTTTCTTGTCCCTTATATGGGTGTTTACTATTTTTTCGCGCCAGTCAAAGATCGCCATGACGTCCATGTCCAGCGTAATCTCTTCCTGCGCCTCCCGGCCGTAAGGATAAGATTCCTGGACAAGCTCGTTGAGTTTTACCATAACAATCATATCAAGGCCGGCTTTTTCCATGATCGTCCGCAGCATGGCCTCGGTAACGCCGGCTTTGCCGGACTCGTAATAATCAATTTCTTCCAGCGCCTTGTAAAGACGCTCGCTGTCGTATATTTCATAATCGGGATAAGTAAAAGCTTCCAGCGCTTTTTGAAAAACAATCGTATTGGCGTAGTCAATGTCTTCCTGTAAATTAATAACCGGCAGAATTGCCACACGGGCAAAGCGCGCCGGCGATGCCTTTTCTTTTTTCGCGGTGCGCGGCGCCGCTCCGGCCGCAGCTGCCTGCAAAGAAAATATCAGTAAAAACAAGCTGCACAGAAATATCCGCATTTGCTTCATTTGAATAAATACCTCCAACCTTTTATCCTTTATGCCATTGTCGCATTACAATATATTTTACCACATATTCAATATGATAACAGCAAGGACATTAAAGATATTGCAAATTTATCACAAATTCCCCAATTGATGCTGTCCCCCGGCTAAAAACACGGATAAGATCTGCGGGCTGGCTTGCCACCCTGCGGGCGCAAAAAATCCTCGCCGTTCGCCGACAACCTTCAGGTGTTACAAGGTACTGCAGCAAAGCAGCCGCCGGATGCAACGGGGCGTAGGCGCCAAAGCAGGAGACTGTTTTGGCGGCAGCGAAAAAGCGGAAAATGCGGCACAAAAAATATTTATGACTGGAAAAGAATAAGGAGTTTATGATAAAATATAACATGAGTTACTTTTGCCAAAATGAAGATTGTTCCGCGCGGCGCCAACCTGACCTGTAGCATCCCGCCGCGGCAGGACAAAGGCAGCCTCCTCTCCGGCAAGCACAGCTTGCCCTTTCGGGAACGGGCATGGACGGCCGGCATTTTGCTTATCCCTCAACCGGCGGACGCCAAAGGGCGGCTGAACTTGGTGCAGGTTCGGCGAGGGTCGGCTTTTTTGCCGAAAAAGATGCCGTTCAACCAGGCAATCAGCAACTTAAATTTTACCAAAAAGGTGGTGAAGGCATTGACAATACTTGATTTAATTAAGGCAGCCGAAAACACGGCCCAGGAAAAAAAGCTCCTGGCGTCAGCAATGGCAAGAGACTATTTGCGCGCGGCGGAAAGCGAAGCTTCCCGCGCGGCGGACAAGATAGTAGCGCAAGCCAGGGCGGCTGCCCGGGAAAAAGTGGCGGCGGCTGAAAAAGAAGCCTCAGCAAAACTGCGGGGATTATTGGCCGAACGCGATGCCCACAACAGATTGCTGATCGAGCGGGCGTCCGAACGGGTAAGCGGCGCGGCGGATTACATCGTCGGAGAGGTGGCCGGCTGATGCTTATTCCGATGAAAAAGGCCGTGCTGTATGCGTTAAAGAGCGACCGCGAGCAGATACTGCTGGCCTTGCAAAAAACCGGTGAATTCATGCCGGCGCCCGGAGAGGGCGACGACGGCCTGCCGGGGCGCTGCGAAAAAGAACAGGCGGTAGAAAAGATCAATTTTGTGCTCAAGTTCATATCAACTAATCAAGAAAAAAAGAAGTTGTTTGAACCGCGTATAAAAATGCCGTTTTCCGATTTTTATCAGAACAATGAGCAGGCGCAGGAAATGGCCAGAGAAATCGAAAAACTGTCCGAACAGATCGCGGGCTTAAAAAATGAAGTTTTCAACCTCCACGCCCAGATTGAACAGCTAAATCCCTGGCAGGAGCTGCCCGAGCGCTTGGACGGCCTGGTCAATACCCTTTGCTGCCGCTTGTTTATCGGCTTTTTGCCTGAAAACAAATTGCCGGCGGTCATAGAGCAGTCCGGCGCTTTTCCCGCCCATATTCAAACTTGCGGGCAGGGAGAAGAAGGGCGCGCTGTTTTTGCCGTCTGTCACAAATGTGAGGAAGCGGAGTTTGCCGCCCTCCTGAAAGAAAGTAATTTCACCGAAGCGAAATTGCCGCGGGCCGACCTTACGACCGCAGAACTGGCGGAACGTCTGGCACTGGAAATAAAAGAAAAAAATGCTCTGATAGAAGATCTCAAAAACGGAATAGAAAAAGCGGCTGCGCAAAAAGACCTTTTAAAAACCCTCTACGACAAGGAAGCGGCCGATTGCAGCCGCATGGCGGCAAAAGGCGAAGAAACAGCCAATACTTTTTGCCTGAACGGCTGGGTGCGTTATGATCGGCAAAAAGAAATCCAAGCGGCGGTTGCTTCGGTTACCGACGCCTATGAAATAGTTTTCCGCGACCCGGCAGAAGACGAACAGCCGCCAACAGTTACTGTAAATAAAAAATTGATCGAGCCTTACGAAGTCATAACAAATCTTTACTCCAGGCCGCTTTATACCGGAATAGACCCCAATCCGCTGCTGGCGCCTTTTTACTTTTTGTTTTTCGGCATTATGCTGAGCGACGCTGGTTATGGCATAATACTCACCATACTGCTGTTTTTGCTTTGCCGCCTGATCAAGGGGGATGACGTGCCGGGAAAACTGGCGCGGGTTATCTTGATGGGCGCGGTTTCCACCATAGCGTGGGGGGCCATGTTCGGCGGCTGGTTCGGCATGGAATTGCGGCCGCTGCTCTTTGTGCCGATGAACGAGCCGATTAAAATGCTGCTCCTGTGCTATTCGCTGGGAGCGCTGCATCTTGCCGCAGGCATGTTTTTGAAGATGTATATGGAAATAAAAAGAGGCAATCTTTTCGGCGCGCTGGTCGATCAATTTTCCTGGCTGACAATGTTGGCCGGGCTGGCTGCCTACGTAATCTTGCCGGACAACGGAGCCGGTTTAGTGCTGGCGGCGGCCGGCATGCTGACCATTCTTATTTTCGCCGGACGCGAAAACAGGAACATTTTCAAGCGGCTTCTGGGCGGATTAACCAGTTTGTATAATATCACAGGCTACATCAGCGACGTTCTCAGCTATTCCCGGCTGTTTGCCTTAGGCCTGGCCACGGGCGTCATCGGCATGGTGGTCAATACCATCGCCGGTATGCTCTGGGCGGTGGGGCTGCCCGGGCAGATAGCGGCTATTTTAGTTCTTCTGGGCGGACATTCCTTTAACATCGCGGTCAATGTGCTCGGCGCCTATGTGCATACGAGCAGGCTGCAATTTATCGAGTTTTTCGGCAAGTTTTACGAACCGGGCGGGAAAGAATTCAAGCCTTTGGCTTTTCGCACAAGGTATGTAGACATAGTTAAATGACATTTATTGTTGAAGCGCCGGGGGGAACAGACGGGCAATAAAACCTGAAAAACGGCAAAGCGGGACCCGTGCCGCCGCCCGACGCGGCCGAAAAACGTATGTGCCGCCCTCTTTGCAAAGCAGCGTTTTATTGGCAGTTTGAGTTATTTTTAAATTATCACCGGACTAACATTCAGCGGCAGATTATACTTTCGCCGAATGAAGTCCCGTTCAATTCACATTAATTTAAGGAGGGCGTTTGTACTATGGAATCAACAGGAGTATCTTTAGCAATTGCGGGAGCTGCCATTGCGGCTTTATTCGCGGGCTGCGGTTCCGCCATCGGTGTTGGCATAGCGGGCCAGGCGGCGGCGGGGATTGTTTCGGAAGACCCGGAAAAATTCGGCAACGCGCTTATTTTGCAGGCATTGCCTGGCACGCAGGGAATATACGGGTTGCTCATCGCTTTCATTATTCTGCTCAACGTCGGACTTATCGGCGGTGATATAAAGGCAATCACGGTTCAGCAAGGTTGGTCTCTTTTGTACGCGGGCATGCCGATAGGTTTTGTCGGGCTTGTCTCCGGGATTTATCAAGGCAAGGTAAGCGCGTCCGGCATCTATCTTTGCGCTCGCCGTCCCGAGGAAACCGGCAAGGG
>JAISPA010000189.1 GCA_031275255.1 Acidaminococcales bacterium
GTGCTGGAAATAGAAGATGCTTTTGCCAAACGCTTCAAAGCCAAATACGCCGTTTCCTTTAACTCCGCCACGACGGCCTTGCACGCGGCGGTGGCGGCCTGCGGCATAGGGCCCGGGGACGAGGTGATGACTTCGCCTTACACCATGTCCGCGACCGCGTCTTCCATCCTGATGAACAACGCCGTGCCTGTTTTTCTTGATATAGACGAAAAAACTTATAACATCAGGCCGGAAGAGATAGAAAAATGGCTTTCGCCGCATAGCAAAGCGGTGCTGACGGTGAATATTTTCGGGTTGCCCTCCGATCTTGGTAAAATAAAAGAGATGGCGAAAAAACATGGCCTTTGGCTTATAGAGGATCACGCCCAGGCGCCGGGTTCCGGCATCGGCGGAAATGAAAGCCCTTTCGGCGACCTGCGTGTTTTTAGCCTGAATTACCATAAAATTGTCCATAGCGGCGAAGGCGGCGTAATACTGACCGACAACGAGGAACTGGCCTATCGCTGCCGCCTGGTCAGGAATCATGGGGAAGTGGTTTTGGACGACACGGGGGATGCGGAAAGGGTGGCTCTCGGGTCCAATTACCGTATGACCGAATTGCACGCCGCGATCGGTATAGAGCAGCTGAAAAAATTAGATGGCTTTTTAAAGTGCAGGCGGAATTTAGCGGCGCGGCTTTCCGCAGGCTTGCGGGGATTCCCGGGAATTTCGGATGTATATGTGCCGGAGGGTTTTTCCCATGCCTATTATGTCTACCCGTTTAATTTCGACAAAGCTGCCTGGGGCATTTCGCGGCACACTTTCGCCCAAGCCGTCGCGGCGGAGGGAATGCCTCTAGCGGAGGGCTATGTGAAGCCTATTTACCTTATGAATATTTACCGGCATAAAAAAGTTTACAACAATACGGAATACCCTTTTGCCTTTATCCCCAAACCTACGCAGGAGTATAAGAAAGGGCTTTGCCCAGTTACGGAAAAACTGCAATATGAAATTTTGCTGACGGCCGACACCTGCCGTATACCTTTTAGCGAGGAAAATATCGACGAATTTTTGCTGGCGGTAGGCAAAGCCTGGGAGAACAGGGACGCTTTGGCGGCTTATGAGAAGGCCCGGCCGCCTGGCGTTTGAGCCGGCGATTGCAGGAGGCAATGATGAAACGCTTTACCGCGGCGGTGATCGGGCTTGGGCAAATAGGACTGACCTATGATTTTGATCCGGCCAGAAAGCGCCCCGCTTCGCATGTGCTGGCTTATATGCTCAACGATGACATTTCTCTTGTCGGGGCGGCCGACCCTGAGCCGGAGCGGGAGGGTTTGCTGCGCAAACTGGCGGGACCGGTCAAATTTTACGCCGACATGGAAAAACTGCTGACCGAAAATCCCGCTTTGGACATTGTCAGCGTATGCACTCCGCCCGGCCTGCATCTTGAAAATATAGAGTTTATTTTGCGCCGCGCGCGGCCGAAAATTATTTTTTGCGAAAAACCTTTGGTTAAAAATGTCGAAGAGGCCGCCCGGTTAAAATCCCTGCTGGCGGGAAAAGAAACCTTGCTGGTGCCGAACATTTCGAGGCGCTGGAGTACCGGCCTCAAAAAGATAGGCGAAAGCATAGAGAAGGAGGAGTTCGGGCGGCTGCAAAAAATAACCGCCCGCTATACAAGGGGCGTATATAACACGGGCGCGCATTTGTTTGATTTGCTGCGCCGGTGGGCGGGCGGGATAAAAAGCGTGCAGGTCGCCGAAAAGGTAGCGACCAGCGCGGAAAAAGACGCGGATCCGTCCTTTTCCTTCCTGTTTGATACGGAAAAGGGGGCGAAGGGGTTTGCCGAGGCTTTCGACGACAGGCAATATTATATTTTTGAAATAGACCTTTATTGCAGCAAAGGCAAGATTGCATTCCGAAACAGCGGCAATGACGTTTTTTATTACCGGGTGAGGGAACACGCCCTTTTTTCCGGCTTTGGGCAGCTTAGCTTCTGCCGCGGCGACGAAGGGCTTTTCAATGAGTCGCTTGTCGCCGGCGCCGTGGCTAATTTGGCCGGCGTTTTGCGGGGGGAGGAAGAGCCTGCCTGCTGTTTGGACGATGCCGTCTACCCGCTTTTGGCGGCGGCGGCGCTTGAAAAATCATATAAAAGCAACAAGCGGCGGGAAAGAGTCGATTTGTTATGAAAGAAGGAAAAATTTGGCGGAATATGAAAAAGATCATATTTCTGGCGCACGACCCCGGCGGCTGTGAGGCCGTGCAGCCGGTTTTCGCGCAGCTTTCGGCGGAAAACCGGCCGGCCGCTTTTTATTGCGCCGGTCCGGCCGGCGCGGCCAACCGCGCCTTTGCGGCGGACGAATCCGCTATAATAACGCTGATAGAACGCCTGGCGGCGCGCCGGGAAATCGCCGCGCTTGTTACCGGAACGAGCTGGGGCAGCCAGTTGGAAAACCGTGCGCGCGCTTTTTGCCAAAAGCGGGAAATCAAAACGCTGGCGGTTTTGGATTACTGGTCAAATTACCGGGCGCGTTTTGAGGATGGACCCTCCGTCTGTTATCCCGACTATTATGCCGTAATGGACGAGCTGGCGAAAAAAGAGGCGATAGCCGACGGCGTGCCGCCGTCTATAATAACCGTGCTGGGGCAGCCCGGGCTTGACCGTTATATAAACGCGCCGCGCCCCCGCGCGCGGGAAAACAAAGGGCGCATACTGTTTGTTTCGCAGCCCCTGTCCGTCCTGTACGGCAAGACAC
>JAISPA010000250.1 GCA_031275255.1 Acidaminococcales bacterium
GCGTCCGCCGCCAAAGCGGCGCTGGATTTTTTCAATCAGAAAGGCCTTGTCCTGCAGTTATACAGCCAGGACGGCCTTTACACAAAGAAAAAATGCGCGGCCACCTGGCGGCTGGAAGAAAAAGAAGGTCTTTGCTGCCATGTCATCGCTGAAAACAGTTACAATGATTTTTATCACGGCCTTTTGAAGATGCTTATCCGGCTTGACCCGGACGCGGCGGCCGCTTGTCAAAAGCTGGTTTCCGGACATTTCGCCGGGCGGCTGAGCGCCGCCGTGTCGCACGGCGTGTGTCTCGAAATAACCGGCCACGGGGTAAATAAAGGCGAAGCGCTAAGCGCCCTGGCGGGGCTTTACGGCATACGGCGGGAGGAGGTGCTGGCTATCGGCGACTCCCCCAACGATTGCGCCATGCTTGAATGGGCCGGGCTGGGCGTGGCTATGGGCAACGCGGCGGCGCAAGCTTTAGCCGCGGCCGACAGAGTTACTTTGCCGATCGGTGAAGACGGCGCGGCCTGTGCCTTGGAAAAATATATTCTGGATGAGGGTTAATGACCATGCTCAAGCAACAAGAGTCTTTCTGGAACAAAGTTGACAGTCTTTTTGAGCGGCTGCACGGTTGTACCAGCGCGGCGATTGCTTTTTCCGGGGGCGTTGACAGCTCTTTTTTGGCCGCCGCGGCGAAAAAGGCGCTGCGCGGCAGAACGGCCGCCGTTACGGCGGTTTCCCCTACCCTGTCGGCTTTAGAGCGGGCCAATGCCCGCACGGCGGCGGCCGAAATCGGCATAAAACATGTCGAGATAGCATCGGATGAGACCGGCGTGCCGGAGTTTGCCGCCAACAATGCCGACCGCTGTTATTACTGCAAAAAATACCGACTGAAAGATATTTGCCTTTGGGCCGAAAAAAACGGCTACGAGTGGGTGCTTGAAGGCTCGAACGCCGACGACGCTTATGATTACCGGCCGGGCATAAAGGCGCTGGCGGAATATCCTAAAGTAAAAAGCCCTTTAAAAGACAGCGGCTTGCGAAAAGATGAAATCCGCGCCCTGGCCAAAGACTGGGGCCTGTCGTTCTGGGACAAGCCGTCCAGCCCGTGCCTGGCGTCGCGCATCAAATACGGGGTGCCGGTAACCGCCGGGCGGCTGAAAATGATAGAGGACGCGGAGGCGGCCGTCGCCGCTTACTGTCCGGGCAAGTCCAACATAAGGGTACGCTGCCATGAGGATCTTGCGCGGATAGAGGTGGACGCGGAAATTTTCCCCGTGCTGGCCGAACGCCGCGTTGCGGGCGAAATAGCGGAAAAACTCGCGAAACTGGGATTTTCTTTTGTAACGCTGGATCTGGCGGGCTTCAGGACCGGCAGTCTGAACGCCGGCCTGGAAAAGTAAGGAGTGTTTTTTTTGAAAAAATATATTAATTTGCTGGCCGCGTTCATGCTGCTGTTTTTAACGGTCGGCGCGGAGACTGGCAAAACCGCCCCTAACGCCAACAGTGCGCTCCGGGTGGCTATCTTGAACAATGATCTGGAACTTATGGCGGAGGCGATAAACAAAGGCGCGGACGTCGATTTCGTGCGCAGCGATTATACCGACAACCCTTTGAGCCTGGCGATCAACAGCGATAACCTGCCTGCCGTCAAACTGCTTTTGCAAAAAGGCGCCAACCCCAATATATACGTGGAAGGCAACGGCGTCATAAACGCCACTCCGCTTTTAAAGGCGATCGGCCGGCAAAACGCCGCCCTGGTCAAACTGCTGGTGGAGGCGGGCGCAAACGTCAATACGCCGGCCCACCGTTATTATCAGCCGGAGCAGAAAGACCTGTCCCCGCTCATGCAAGCCATCATCGCCATCTATACGCGCGATACCATGGAGATATTCGACTATCTTCTCGTACGCGGGGCGAATGTGAATTACGCCACTTACGACGGCTATACCGCTTTGATGGTAGCGGCGTCGGCCAGACATTCCATTTATAAGCAGGAAGCCGTTTATACTATGGCGGAAACCCTTTTGAAAAACGGCGCCAACTCGGCGGCGCGCAACAGCAAAGGGCAGACGGCCTTGGATTTGGCGCTTGACAACAATTTCAGTCAATTGGCAATGCTTCTCCGGCACAGAAAATCCGGCGGCTGAGCCCGCTGAATACTTTCTAAATAACGCATCTAAAGTAGGGGCAAGGCTTGCCTTCTTTGCCCGTTGGCAAGATTGATGTCCGCAGGGGCAAGGCTTGCCTTGCCCCTGCGGCAAAACCAATATTTACGTCAATATACCTCATTTGGCTGGCGTAAATTTTTCTCCGGCGCCGTTTCGATAAAGAAACAACCGTCCTTCTTCCGTGATGCGCGTTCCCTGCTTCGTCAGGCCGGCATCCAGAAGACAGGCGTTTTTCATTTCAGACCTAAGCTCCGCTGAAATTATAGCGTGGATATCAAAAAGAACAGTAAACAACAACGATTAGAGATAATTAGGTCTTGCAAAGAAGCGTAAAACACGCTATAATTATAGCGTGGATAAT
>JAISPA010000260.1 GCA_031275255.1 Acidaminococcales bacterium
GCCGCCGCCCGCGCCCGGCGAAGGTCGCTGTGCGGCAAATCAAGTATCCTCTGGTCGTTGGTATAGGAATGGATGGTAGTCATAAAGCCGGCCACCACGCCGAAACTGTCGTGCAGGACTTTGGTAAAAGGCGCCAGGCAGTTGGTCGTGCAGGAGGCGTTGGAAATGATGTGGTGAGTTTTGGGGTCGTATTTTTGCTCGTTCACGCCGATGACGATGGTTATGTCCTCGTTCTTGGCCGGAGCGGAAATAATCACTTTTTTCGCGCCGGCGCCTATATGGGCTTTAGCCTTCAAAGCGTCGGTAAACCGCCCGGTGGATTCTATGACTACCTCGGCCCCAATCTCCCCCCACGGGAGTTTGGCCGGGTCGGTCTGCGCCAGCACCTTTACCCTTTTACCGTTGACCAAAATACTGTCGCTTTCCGCTTTGACGTCGGCGGCAAAAGTGCCGTGCACGGAGTCGTATTTCAATAAATGCGCCAAGGTCGCGGCGTCTGTTAAATCATTCACCGCCAGGATGTCGATATCGGGATTGTTTACCGCCGCCCGCAGGATGTTGCGCCCGATACGTCCAAATCCATTGATTGCCAATTTTACTGCCATTTTTATCAACCTCCGTTTTTTATTTAAATCCTGCCGGGAAAAGCCCTCTCGCAAATACACCAAACGGCTTAACCTGCAACTTATTGCCTATTTACATTTTACTCTCATTTAACCTGTATTGTAAAATCTTTTTAATTAATTTTGTCAGACGCTTGACATAAGAAGTTTTATGCGGTTAAGCTGGTTGACTTCGCTGGTTCCCGCGTCGTAATCCAAAGCCGCCAGATTGGCGTCAGGATAGAGGCGTTTGAGTTCCTTGATCACCCCTTTGCCGGTAATATGGTTGGGCAGGCAGCCGAAAGGCTGAAGACAAAGCACTCCGCCGACGCCGCTTTCGAGCATTGCCGCCATGTCGGCGGCAAGACACCAGCCTTCGCCGCTCTGGTGTCCGAGCGAGAGAATTTTCTTGCCGATATTGACAAGGCCGGCGAATTTTTTAATCTGCCCGAAGCGCGGGTGGCCGCTGAGCGCTTCCCGCATACTGTCGCGCCTTTTTTCAACAAATGCGCTTAAGGTTTCGCAAATCCATTTTTTTATCTTGCCGTCCCCCAATGCGTCGGCCCGGAAAATATGATCATAAAGACAATAAAGAACAAAATCGGACAGTTCCGGCAAACAGGCTTCGCCGCCTTCCGCTTCCACCAGCGAAACGACCCGGTTGTTGGCGTCCGGGTGAAAATTTATCAATATTTCGCCCACTATCCCTATTTTCGGCCGGGCGGGCGGGCGCAGGTCAAGGGCGGCGAAATCCTCCACCATGGAACGCATGTCTTTGGCAAAAATTTTCCGGTCGGCCATCAGGATGGATTTTTCCGCCTTTTTCGCCCAGCCGTCATAAAGCCTTTGCGCCGAGCCCCGGTCGTTTTCATAAGGGCGGGCGGCGATAAGCAGTCTTTGCAGCATATCGCCGTATAACAAGCCGTAAGTCAGTTTGTTCAAAAGCCAGGGCGTTACGCTAAGGCCCATTTCATTTTTTTTGGACACCAGCCCGACGGGAATCACCGGTATTTGCCCCAGTCCGGACAATTCGAGTGCGCGGCGCAGAAAAGCCACATAGTTGCTGGCGCGGCAGCCGCCGCCGGTCTGCGACATCAGCACCGCCGTCCGTTCAAGGTCGTGCCGCCCGCTTTGCAGGGCGTGAACAATCTGCCCGATGGATACAATCGCCGGGTAGCAGGCGTCATTGTTTACATAGCGCAGCCCCGTTTCCACCGCTTCGCGGCTGACTTCGGGCAAGACTTTGACCCGGTAGCCGGCTGTGGCCATAACCGGTTCTATGAATTGCCAATGGGCGGGCGACATTTGCGGCGCGAGCAGGGTATAGCGGGAAAAGTCTTTTTTGCCCGCCAAGGCGGCGGGAGTATATTTATACGTTTCCGGGCGGGAATTTTTCCGGGCGGTGCGCCGCCTTTCCTTCACCGCCGCCAAAAGGGACCTGATCCGGATGCGGGCGGCGCCGAGGTTTGTCCCCTCGTCAATTTTAAGGGCCGTATAGACTTTGCCGGCCGCCTCGACTATTTCCGCCACCTGATCGGAGCAGACCGCGTCTATGCCGCAGCCGAAAGAGATGAGGTTGACTATTTCCAGGTTGTCGTATTTAGCGACGGAAGCGGCGCTTTTGTAAATGCGCGAGTGGTATGTCCACTGATCCACCACGCGCAGCGACATGCCCTGTCCGGCTTTGTGCGCGACGGAATCTTCGGTCAAGACGGCCAGGCCGTTGGCGGTGATAAGGTCCGGTATGCCGTGGTGCACTTCCGGGTCAAGGTGGTAAGGATGCCCGGCCAGCACGACGCCCGTCCGCCCGGAATTCGCCAGGTAACCAAGCGCCCGCTCGCCGGCCTGCCGGACGTCATCCCAAAATTTATGCTGCGCCCCGTAAGCCTTTTTTAAGGCCGCTTCCACTTCCCGGAGGGTCAAAAGGGGCAGGAAACCAAGTTCTTTACGCAAGGTTTCGGCCATGTGGCCGTGATTGCCGAGATTGAGAAAGGGTGCGATAAATCTGACGCCGCATTCGCGCAAAAGGTCGATGTTGAGGCGCAGGACTTCGGCGTAAGAAGTAACAAGCGGGCAATTATAGCAGCCGTCCGTATAATATTCGGCGGGCGGGGAAAAAGGCAGGCAGGGATAAAAGATAAAGTCGATTTTTTCCCTGGCCAGCGCCGTTATGTGTCCATGCGCCAATTTAGCCGGATAACAGACGGTTTGCGAAGGTATGGTGTCGAGCGCGCGGTTGAGCATTTCTTTGGAAGAGGGCGGGGACAGTTCCACTTTCAGGCCGAGCGCGTCAAAAAAGGTAAACCAGAAAGGATAAAGTTCATAAAAGCTAAGTACGCGCGGCAGCCCCACGCGGCCGCGGGTCTTTTCCGCTTCGTCCTGCTTGTAGAAAGAGAACAGGCGCTCATATTTCCATTTGTAAAGGTTGGGAAGGGTCGGCGGCGTCTTGGGCGATTGCCCCGCCAGGCCGCCGATGACCGGCAGTTTGGCCAGGTGGCTGGCCAGGTTCGATTTGTCGGCCAGGGCGCTCAGGGGATTTTGCGCTTCCTCGCCGCCCGCGCCGCGTTCGCAGCGATTGCCCGATATATAGCGCCGCCCGTCGGGAAAACTGTTTATGGTCAACAGGCAGCGATTGGGGCAGCGCTGGCAGCGGCTGTTCTTTACCTTCACGGTAAAGGAGGCGAGCGCTTCTTTTTTGATCATAACGGAGGGCTGGGGAGAAACCTTGTATTCTTCCCGCGCCAGGAGGGCCGCGCCGAAGGCGCCCATCAGACCAGAAATATCCGGCCTTATGACGTCGCGGTTTATGGACAGTTCAAAAGCCCTGAGCACGGCATCGTTTAAAAAGGTCCCGCCCTGTACGACGACCTTGTCGCCCAGTTCTTCCGCATTCGCGATACGGATGACCTTGTAAAGGGCGTTGCGGACGACGGAATAGGAAAGGCCGGCCGATATATCGCCGACCGAGGCCCCTTCCTTTTGCGCCTGTTTTACTTTGGAGTTCATAAAGACGGTGCAGCGCGAACCAAGGTCCATAGGCTGCGCCGCGAAAAGCGCCGCTTTGGCGAAACCGGGCGCGTCAAGGCTGAGCGTTTTGGCGAAGGTTTCAAGGAAAGAGCCGCAGCCGGAGGAACAGGCTTCGTTCAGCATCAGGCGATCGATGAGTCCGTTCTTTAACGACAGGCATTTGATGTCCTGCCCGCCGATGTCGATGATGAAGCTGACGTCAGGGGCGAAAAAGGCCGCCGCTTTGTAATGCGCCACGGTTTCCACTTCACCCACGTCGATGTTCAGCGCCGCCTTGACCAGGCCTTCGCCGTAACCGGTAACGCTGGCTTTGGCGACCGTGACGGTACGCGGCAGGAGGCGATATATCTCCGAGAGCGCGCTCATGACGGACTGCAGAGGGGAACCGAGGTTGGAGCCGTAACTGGAGTGGATAAGCCCCCCGTCTTCGTCTATCACCACCGCCTTGGTGGTGGTGGAGCCGGCGTCAAAGCCGATAAACACCTTGCCGCCGTCCGGCCAGCCTACTTTGGGCAGGGTGGCCAGGGCATGGCGCTGCTGAAAAAGCCGCAGGCCGTCAATATCTTTAAAAAGCGGCGGCAAAGGGTGCATTTCCGGCTGGGCGCCGGCCGCGGCCAGGCACGCAAAGCGGCGGGCCAGCCCGAAAAAAGTCTCCGAAGAGCTTTTCTTTGAATATAAGGCCGCGCCCAACGCCACAAAATAAGGTGCATCCTGCGGGCAGATAAAGTCGCCTGGCGACAGTTTGAGGGTTTTGATGAAGCGTTCGCGCAACTGCGGCAAAAAAAACAGCGGCCCGCCCAGGAAAACCACCCGCCCGCGGATAGCGCGCCCACAGGCCAGGCCGCCGATGGTCTGATCGACCACCGCCTGCAAAATCGAGGCGGCTATGTCCTCTTTGGCCGCGCCTTCGTTCAAAAGCGGCAGTATGTCGTTTTTCGCGAAAACGCCGCAGCGGGCGGCTATCGGATAAAGGGCACGGTGCTTTGCCGCCAGCGCGTCCAGCCCGGAGGGATCTGTCGACAAAAAAGAAGCCATCTGGTCGATGAACGCGCCCGTGCCGCCAGCGCAGGTCTCGTTCATGCGCTGGTCGACGCCGGCGTCGAAAAAGGTAAGTTTGGCGTCTTCGCCGCCTAATTCGATCGCCACGTCCGTGTCGGGCAGATAATGCCGGATCGCCTCGGCGCCTGCCACCACTTCCTGTATAAAAGCCCCGCCCAGCGGTTCCGCCAAAGCCATACCGCCGGAGCCGGCGACGGCGAGCGTCGTCCGCCTTTCGCCGAATTTGGCGGCCGCTTCCTGAAAAAGCCCGTCGATCGTCTGGCGCACATCCGACAGATGCCGCCGGTAGAGCCGGAAAATCAGCTTGCCGTTTTTATCGATCACGGCCAGTTTGACGGTGGTCGATCCCACGTCCAGCCCTGTGCGAAGTATTTCCTCTTCCGGCGCGCCGGGATTTGCTTGCATCGCTTTTTACCTCTTCTGCGCGAAATATTTTGGCAAATATAACTGTAACGCGGCAATACCGCCGCCCGGTTAAAACACAAAGTTTGCGGGCCGGCTTTCAGGAGCGCGTTTTGTCCAGCCGGCGGCCGACCGCTTTAATCACGTCTTCGGCCGGTATCGCGTAAAGATAACGCTCGCCCGTGTTGGTATCAACATCGCCGACGCGCGGCAGGGGGCGGTAGTCGCCCGCCCAGATGAGGGTATGTTCGGCTTGCCAGGGACGCCAATGGTCAAGGTTACTTGGGCCTGACAACACGACCATCGGCGTTTTCAGCGCCGCCGCCATATGCCTGGGCAATGAGTCCATGCCGAAAAACAATTTGGCTTTTTCAATAAAGACCGCCAGTTGGGTTACGGTCAGCTGCCCGGCCAGATTTACAATCTTCGCGCCGCCGTCGCAGCCGGCGATGATCTCTTTGACCATGGCGATTTCATTTTCCGCTTTGCCCGCCGTCAGAACCACGGTCTCGCCGCGCGCCGCCAAATGGTCGATCAGTTGGCTGCAGCCGGCGGTCGACCAGGTATTGAATCCCCAACTCGCCGTAGGCTGGATGAGCACATAGCCTCCAAGCTTTTC
>JAISPA010000275.1 GCA_031275255.1 Acidaminococcales bacterium
TTGGGGCACTTACAACCGCCATCCCAATTTCTATGAAATCTTCGGCGACGGCGGTACCATACGGCCTAACACCAATTTGATGAGCGCTTGGGATCTGGCCGGTAAGGGCGCGTGGGAAAACGGCACGCAGTTCGACTTCGGCGTAAACTGGCGGGGCGACGCGGCCGGCGCGAAAGCCGACATATCCCTCACCTGGTTCCAGCGCGACAGCAAAGACCTGCTGGTTCTGTCCGTGCCGCCGATGGAGGGCACGACCGCCAGCTATCTGGCGCTGGACGGGGCCAAAGTACACGGTTTGGAAATGGGCGCGAACTTTAACTGGAAACGGGTCAACCTGAACCTGAACGCCACCTGGCAGAAATCGCGCTATAACGGCGTGAACTATTATCTAAGGCACAACCCGCCGCTGACCTATACCCCGGAATGGGTAGTGAGCGCGCGGGTGGACTATACCCTGCCGGGCGACAAGCTCAATCTTTTCGCCGAATACTACTATGTGGACGAACAGGATGTTTACTACCAAAACGGCAACTACAGGCATTACTTGGACAGCGTCGGCACGGTGAACCTCGGCCTTAAGTATTCTTTCGGCAAAGGCTTCAAGCTCAGCCTCGGCGTCAACGACGTATTTGACAAAGGACCTGAACAAAGGTTCCGCATAAGCGGTTCAGTTGCCCCGGATGGATTCTCCGCCCTTTACCCCCTGCCTGGGCGTATGTATTACGCCACCATGGAATACAAGTTTTAGCAGGTTTTAAAAACAATGCTGTTTTCAAGGGTTGTGAATGCCATGTAAAACCAAAATAAATTCATGAAAGGATGTGAAGCCTGTGGTTACGCTACTATGGGCCACAGTTTCTGAATACGGCGGCGTATTAAAGGAGCAAGGGCGCCTTCCAACAGCCCAAATAAATTCTGAAAGGATGTGTTGCTTATGAACAGCACAAGCGAATTGGCATACGGAAATACTAACGACATTTATACCCAGGGCAGAGTCCACCGCCTCATCGACAACGGTACGTCTCTTCCGCAAATCGACAAAGGGGTGGTTACGCAGGTAGGCAGCGATGCTTTAAGCGGCGACCCGCGGGTGCTCGGCTTCAAGGACGCCAACGCCGCCGAGCGCGCCTTGGTGATAAGCTATAACTATGACCCCAGCACTTGGCAGCCGGGCGACCCCGAATTTGTCGTCTGCGACCCGGCGGTTACGCTGGTAAGCGGCAAATGGCCGGTGATAAAAACCCTGACCCATGGCGACTGGTCGCAGGTCTCCAATCCCTACGGCATAGCCACCATCGGCAGCGCCATGTACATTGCCGAATATGACAACGGCAGCGTGCCCAAGATAGACATGACCGGCGATGCCTATACCCAAAGCGCAACCCTCTTCTACTCCTTCCCGGCGGTGTCGGGTAATACCGCCCATTGCGCCGGCATTGGCGTAGCGACCATCAACAATGCGACCAAGATCGTCGCTCTCTTTAACCAGGGGCAAGGTTACAGTTCCTACATCGCATCCACGCTGGCGCTCATCGACCCGGTCAACCCTGACCCCAATCCCGACAGCACCGATCCTAACAAAGTACCGACCATCTATCTCGGGCCGACCAGCTATTACCCAAACGTGTCCGGCCTCGGGCAAAACGCCATCAGCATGGCCGTTGACAACGGCTTCGCCTATGTGTCAAGCTATGGCGGGCCGCAGCAGGGCGGCGGCAATGATGAATCTGCGATAGAGGCGGTAAACCTTAGCAACTTAACCATTGTGGGAACACACGCCGCAGAGGGCGATGGCTTAGGCGACTTTGTCAGCACGGTCATCAGCGGCACCGACGCCTTTGTCCTGCGCGCTTTCTACGCTACCGACCCAGAGACTTACGTTACTCAATATAGATACAGCATATATAAAACAACGACAAGTGTTTTGCAAAGTTCTGGCACAGCGTTGCCTACGCCTTTCATCAACAACGTAGCCGAGCCGCCGGCCAGCGCCCCTGGCATATACCCGGGCGTTACCTGGCTGCTGGCTTTGGCCAACGGGCGGCTGTGGGCGGTACTGGGCGACCGCATACAGGGCTACATCGCCTCCACGCCCGGCGGTTCCCCGGAATTTAACCTGACGACTTACGGCGCCAGCTCATCCTCCATCCTTGACGACTTTAACGGCGATGGCCATGTGAACACGGCGAGCGTGGTGAAAGAAACCACCGTCGTAATGCGGGGCGTAGCCACCGCCGCCAGCGTGTGCAACCACGGCGCGCGGCACCCGGCTTTCATCTCCCATACCCCGGAAGCCCTGAAGCTGCGCAAAAAGCTCATCGAGGAATGGCAGGCCAAAAAGAAATAACCCCGAAACAACAGGTGTCTCTCTGCCTGAAAGCGTTTTAAACTGTTAAAGCCTTTTGCGCGGCAGCCTGTATTTCGGGGCTGCCGCGCATTGGGTTTTTAAAATTTAAAACGAAAAGAGGGGAAAACCATGAAAGCCACAAACAAAACAGGAACTATCAACATAACGGAAGCGCTCGGCAAACACCCCGGCGCGGAAAAAGTATTCGCCGCCATAATGAAAACGCGCGAAAGCATCCAGTGGGAATACGGCCGGGAGGCGAAAAGCCTGCCGGACGACGAAAAACGAAAACTTTCGGCAAGGCTCGGGCAAAAAGCCGCCGCCATAGAAAAAGAACTGGCAAAGACCCTCGTGGCCGACATAAATAAAGCGGTGGACGAAATATTCCAAAAAGAAGGCTACGCGCTCATCCTCAGCGACAGTGCGGTAGTGCGCGGCGGCACAAACATAACGGACAAGGTGATCCAGAAGGTGCGCGAAGCGGCAGCAACTACCGAACAATGAAAACGCGCCGCTCCTGTTCGCCAGGGGGCGGATGGTTTTGGTGAAAGCGTAGGGAACGGGGGGCGAAAACATGAACCAAAAGCAACGCGAACTCACGCCGTTTGTCGCTATAGCCATAGCGGAAAACTACCTGGCGCGGGAAGGACTCGACAGGGCATACGCCGACGGGCTGGACGGATTAAAAGAGATCGCGCGCCAAGGGATAGAACAGCACATTTTTTACCGGGGCTACGATGTTCTCACCAGGTGGCATTGCCACAGGGCGGAAGCCTTAATCATACTTTACAGCCGGGAAAATGAGCGGGGCGAAGCGACCGGGAAGAAATAGAACGGCTGCAAGCCTGCATAACAAGCCTGCTCAGCCAGGAGGAAGAGAAAGACTACCCCCCGTCCGCCATCGCCCAAATAGCCGGGCTGCGGGTAGTAGTCATAGGCGGGCGCGAAGACTGGCAAAGCCGGATGGGGCAGAAATATCCGAATTTTGTTTTTGTGCAAACAGACGAACAAAAATTTGACCCCGCCCTTATAGACAAAGCCGATGTTGTGGCCATAAATTGGTCTTGCGCGAAACACGCCGTGACGGGCAAAGCCAGATCTTACGCCAGAAAGCGCGGAAAGAAAGTAATCTACGCCGGCGTGGGCAATGAAAAACAACTTTTGGACCTGCTGTACAAGGAGTGCGTGGCGCCGGGGAAGCAGGGGCGGGAAACAAACGGGGCAAACGGCGGGGAATAGCTGCGCGCAACTTGCGCGCGTATTTTTTGCCATCCGCATAACAAACAAAGACCTAAAATCCGTCAAGCGCCTGCAAGTATGCGAGAGAGCCGCAAAATGAATGACAACCGCAACAAGGTTCATCTGGCAATTGCGCCATAAGGCGCCCGGACAACAAGAAAAACAGAGCGCGAAGCGCGGGCTTGCCCCGCACCAGACGCCCGCCGCGCGTTCTTTGGATATAAACCGGAAACATGTTTTAAAAACCAAAGAATTGACAACAAACGAGGAGGCTTGCACATGACCACGGCGGAAGAAACGCGCAAAGCCCTGCTGGAGAAAAAACGGGCGCTGTACGCCCTGAAACTGAAAAGAGCGCAAACCATGAAGGACGCGCTCGCGGCGCTGGGGGATGATTCGGCCGCGGCGGCTGAACGCTCCCTGCGCCTGCAAGACGCGGACATGGGCGTTAAGATAGCGTTGGCCGAAAACGAGATATTCGACATTGAAGAAACACTCTGCGAAGTGCGCAGGATGGACAAAGAAGAACGCCGGGCGGCGCGGCTGGACAAAACCACGCTGCTCTTTTTGGCCGCCAACGCCATCGAGGGGGTGCATCTGTCCCTGGACAAGGAAGTGCGGGCGATTACCGCCTCCCTGGAAAGAGCCGCCCTGCGCAACCGGATGGAAATGGCCAGCCGCTGGTCGGTGCGCCCCTCCGACCTCATTCAGGCCATCAACGAGACTCAACCGGAAATAGTGCATTTCAGCGGGCACGGCACGGCGGCGGGGGAACTGGTGTTTGAGGGCAAGGGCGGGCAGCCCCAGCCGGTCAAAGCCCACGCCATAGTTAAGGCCATCGTCTCCGCCTGCCCCAAGACCCGCCTGTGCTTTTTCAACGCCTGCTTTTCCGAGGCGGACGCGAAACAAATCGTGGGCAAACTCGACGCGGCGGTCGGCATGCGGACCGAGATAAGCGACGAGGCGGCGCGGACCTTCGCGGCGCAGTTTTACTCGGCGCTCGGTTTTGGCAAAAACCTCGCCGAAGCCATAGGCGAAGCCAGAGCCGCCCTCGCCATAGAGGGGATAGCCGAAGAGGACACCCCGGCTCTTTATGTGCGGGACGGCCTCAAGGCGGAAGAAATAATCATGGTAAAAAGGGTACATCCCGCGCCGCCGGACGCCTGACCGCGCGCCGGCAAAGACTGCCGGCCGCCGCGCGGGAGGCAAAATCGGCTCAAGGCGAAGGAGTATTTCGTCAAAAGAGCTAAAAACGTCCTGAGGAGGAACGCGCCGTGATCGATGAAGCGTTGAAGAACAGAAAGCCGGGGCAAAAAGTCGGCATACACATGGAGCCTTTTATCGTCAAAGCGCTGGCGGAAAAGGGCTTGTTCCGCGCCCAGCTGGACAAGCTCCTCTACGCCGGGCTGCCCGGCCTGGAGGAGGCCGCCAAACGCGCCGGCTCCTACAACAACTACTACCGCGAGTACGACGCCGCCACCGAATGGTACTGCCGCAAGACGGCGGCCCTGACCTCCCTGGCCGAGGAAGAAAGCCCGGCGGGGGAAAAAGCCGCCGCCTTCGTGAAAGAAACACTGGAAAAGTGCTGGCCGGACGCCTGGCACTATATAGAAGCCGCCCCGGAACCGGTGGACTTTGATAAGTTCTACCTTAAAACCGTAAAGCGGCTGGCGGTAGTAAAGCTAAAGCCGAACCAGCCGCCCGTCCCGCCCCCGCCGCTCAAAGCCGCCAGCCAAGGCGGATGGAGCGGCGAACTGGCCATATTCATCTACATAGCCGGCATCTTCAAAAAAACTATCGACATAGAAAGCCGCTTTTACACGGATCAGTTTAATC
>JAISPA010000282.1 GCA_031275255.1 Acidaminococcales bacterium
GGCGGCGTTTTCCGGCAGGGCAACAGGGTCAAAAAAAACCCTCTGCGGGCAAAACCCCGCCACTATGGCTTCATTGACGTTCTTCCAGCCTTCCAGCAAAAAAGCCCGGCGCCTGTCGCGATATTTTTTTTGCAGCAACCCGGCCGCCTCTTTGACCATAGGATTGGCCGGGCTGGTTATCGCCGCATCCATGATCCATCCTTTCCGGACCCCCGGCGGCGCAGCCGCCGGCTAAGCCTTCCCCAGTTTTGCCTTGGCGGCATATTCCGTGCCGCCGCGCAGATAAGTGAGCGTTATGACCTCGCCGGCGGCTTTCCGGTTGATATAAAAAACAAACTCGTCGGTGTTGTCTATCGCCTGGCCGTCTATTTTTATGATGTTGTCGCCAGGCAAAAGCCCGGCTTTCTTTGCCGCGCTCCTGCGGGAAAGGCCGGTTATCTCCACGCCTTTTTCCGGCGCGGCAGTCTCCCCTAATATCGCCCGTTCCCTGCGGTCGGTAAGCGACAAACCTAAAACGCCCGGGCTTGTCTCTTCGCTTACCTTGGTTATCTCGAAATCAAAACGGTAATTTGTCTGGACGTCCTTTACGGTTACCGGCAAAAACACGGCAAACCGGTATCCGGTCAGATTGCCGCCGGCGTCTACCCCCTTGGCGGGAAAGAACGGACGTATCTTCCAGCCGCTGTAGCCGGGTATGCGGTAAAAATCGTCAAACCCCAGCCACCCGCCCCAGGGGCGGTGAAAGCCGCCAAATCCAAAACCACCGGTCACTATCGGCGCCGACCTTACCATGGTTATGCTGCCCTCGGCAAACAAACTTTCCTCAAACAGCGTATGCGGGGGAACGCTGGCGGGGTTAAGGCCGCTGTATATGTTAGAGTCGGGGTTAAGCTGCGAACCCGGCAGTGCATTATAAGCTTTTTGCCCAAAGATGAGTGAAGTTTTCCCCCAATCGACCGTAATTATTTCATCTGTCTTGTTATAAAGGGAAATAAGCAGCCTGTCGGGATTTTTCTTTGCCAGGGCAAAAGAAAAATATACATTTTCCGTATCGTATTTCATATCGGAGTTTTCCGCCGGCCCCACTAACTTGAAAGTATAATAAGCGGCGGAACAGGTTGAAAACTGCAGGCTGAAAATGACGGTAAGAAAAAAAAGCGCTTTTTTCACAAAAATCCCCTCCCTTTTTCAAAATATGGCGGCGCGCCGCAAAAGGCAGCCGCCGCTAAAACAGGCGGTCTATCCCCCCACGGTAGCGCGGCCTGTCTCCGGTCTTTACCGCAAACTTTCCATGTCATCAAAAAGCCCGGAAAGTTTCAGGGTGGCAAAATAATCCTCCGGCGTTTCGGCACGGCGGATAAGCCGGACAGAACCGTCCCCGCGCAAGAGCAGCTCGGCGCAGCGCAGTTTGCCGTTATAGTTGTACCCCATGGCGAAGCCGTGCGCGCCCGCATCGTGGATGATAAGGCGGTCGCCGGGCTCAATTGGCGGCAGTTTCCTGTCTATGGCAAATTTGTCATTGTTTTCGCACAAAGAGCCGGTAACGTCATAGACGGCGGACGCCGGCCCGTTTTCTTTGCCGGCCACCGTTATGTGGTGGTAAGCGCCGTACATGGCCGGGCGCAGCAGGTTGGCCGCGCAGGCGTCAAGCCCTATATAGTTTTTATAAATATTTTTTTTGTGTATGGCGGTGGCGACCAGACAGCCGTGCGGCCCCAGCACAAAACGCCCGAGTTCGGTGAAAAGCGCCGTATTCCCCATGCCGGCGGGCGTCAGTATCCGGCCGTATACGTCTTTGACCAGCCGCCCTATTTCCATTATATCATTAGGCTTGTCCTCCGGCCGGTAGGGTATGCCTATGCCGCCGGAGAGGTTTATAAAAGAGACCGCCGCGCCGGTTTCCTCTTTCAGCCAGACGGCGGTTTTAAACAGTTCTGCCGCCAGCGCGGGATAATACTCATTGGTCAGGGTGTTGCTGGCCAAAAAAGCGTGCAGGCCAAACTCCCGGACGCCTTTTTCACGCAAGACGAAGAACCCTTCCTTAAGCTGCTCTTTGGTAAAGCCATATTTGGCGTCTTCAGGCTTGTCCATGATGGCGGTATGTATAGCAAACTCCCCGCCGGGGTTGAAGCGGCAGCAGATCGTTTCCGGCAATCCGGCGCACCGTTCAAGAAAATCTATATGGGTAAAGTCGTCGAGATTGATAACGGCGCCGATTTTTTTGGCATAGACAAATTCTTCGGCAGGGGTGGCGTTAGAAGAAAACATGATGTCCCGGCCGCTGAAGCCGGCGGCTTTGGCCAGCATGAGTTCGGTCAGGCTTGAGCAGTCCACCCCGCAGCCTTCTTCCTGCAATATCTTCAAGATCGCCGGATTAGGCGTGGCCTTGACGGCGAAATATTCCCGGAAACCCGCGTTCCAGGAAAACGCCTTTAGCAGCGCGCGCGCGGTCTCCCTGATTCCCTTTTCATCATAAAGATAAAAAGGAGTGGGATATTGCTTTATTATTTCTTCGATTTTTTCCTTGCTGACAAACGTTTTTTTCATTAATTGAGCCTCCTGTGTTATGACGGGCAACCGATCCCTGCGCGGCGGCGTCCTTGGCGGTTTTGTCACTAAACTAACCTTCTCCAGCAAGCATCGTTCGCCCTTTCGCGGACGGACATTCAGCGGGCTTCGAATCTTTCGCCGAAGGAAGTCCCGCCCGGCTGCGCGATCCGGAACAGGTCGCGCGAAAGCCGTTCGCCGGCAAAAGCGCGCGTTCGCGTTGAAAGGATTTTGGCAACATCTGCTTTCATAAAAAGAATATCACATCTTCACGCAGATTTAAACATATTATTCCCCGGGAAAACATACTTTTCCTGACACATGGCCGGCTACGCCCGGAAAACCAAAAACCGCCGGCCGCATAAGCGCAAGCGGCGGGCGGTTTTTGCCGGGCAAAGTTTATTTTTACAAAATGCCGGCCAGCATTATGATCATGCTGCCCAAGATAAAATATACCAAACCAAACAGCCCGTTCCAATATAACCCTATCCTGTGGGGCGCGACGTCAAGATACTTCGCGCAGGTAAGGACTATCCCGGCAAAAGGCGACGCCATATAAGCTATCGAGGACCCGAAAACCAGGGCGGTGGCAATAACCGCCGGTTTAATGGGAAGGTGCAGCGAAGTGAGAAGATTGCCGAAAACCACCAACATTACGTATGGATGAAGCCCCAGCAAAGAAAGCAAAAACACTGTGAAGGAAACTGCCGGCAGCAAAAATATTCCGGCATGCTCCGCCGCCGCGCCGGCGTATGGATAAAGCAAAGACAAGAACCCCGCCGCTTCCAGCGCTTTGGAAAAAATCCCTATGGACAAATAGAGTACAAAAAGGTCAACCGTTTTTATCAGTTCTACTTTTAAATATCCATCCAGCGCGCCTTTAATCTCAGGCGATCTGATAAAGACCGACAGCCAGCAGAGTGATAAAATCAGCCCGGCCAGCATTACCCGCGAGGTATTGTCGCCTACGCCCAGATACTCAAAAAACATAATCAACAGAATAAGTATTACGACAATAAAAAGCGCCAAAGCCATCTGGCGCACGGCCTTGCCAGCCGACGCGCGGTCATCCTGCGGATTATCTTCTTTTTTCAGGCGCTCCCGGCTTAACTTTCCCCTCTGCATAAAATAGGACAAAAATATACCCAGCGCACTCAAAGACGCGCCCAGAAAAAACATATCAGCCCATCTGGCGCCGGTAGCCGTCAGAACCAGAAGTATGTTGACCGCGCCCGGCGCCCACATTACCACCATTGAATAACTGCGTGACAGAGCCGTGGCGGCAAATTGCCGGTAATCTTTGACAATACTTTTGAGCGGCGCGCCGACCAGCGACAACATAACAGGAATGGTGCCGAAAAGTAAAAAACTGGAAAACAAATGCGTAACCAGCATGGTAAAAATGTAGATTGCGCGCTCATTATCGAAAGCGCGCAAAATCAGATAACGCAAACTGTCGGCATAGCCGCCGAGTTTTATCGGTATGGAGAAAATCTGCATGATGACTAAGATGGCGCCGATATTGAGCATATAATTGATCCCGCTTATCCACACGGTCAGAGGCTGCTCTTTATAAATATTTATACAGAGGCCGGTCAGCAAAAACACGGCGGCCATCTTCTTGAAACCTGCGCCGATTATTCCGTAAGCCAATGTTATCAATATCGCGCCGAGCGCGGCCGTCAAGAGCCTGAAATCGTAGATCTTCAGCAAGGAGGCCAATTGCAGGACGGCGATAATTACAATAATCCTGACGCAAAAATATTCTCTCATAAATACTGCCACCGTTCTTTACCGCGCACAGTTGGGAACAGATAAAATAAAAGCCGAGAAGGCCGGCGCAACACACCCCAAACCGGCCGGCCTTTCCGGCTCCGGATTATTTGCCGGCGGACGGGCCAAGCAGCCCTTCGTCGCGGTCTTTTTTCAGATCAAGGACTTTGCCGCCCCAATAACAGGTAACGATGGCGTAATATAAGGTCTGCACTATGAAAATAACAAAGCAGATGACCGGTATATGCCCCATAGTTTCTTTGGGCGGATCGGCGAATATCGACGCCACCCAAAGGAAAAATACCGCCAGGGCCGCGATTGTAAATATCATGTACTTATTTTCCCGCGCGCGGCGCGCCGGATCGAGTATATAGTGGTGAAACTGCGCGTTTTTATCGTCTTTCAGCGCCATGCCTGTTGCCCTCCTTTAAAAATTATTTCGCAAACGGTTTTAAATAATTAAGCTGTCTTTTTCAGGCTTTTTGTTTTTCCGCGTATTCAAGCGCGCTTAAAGCCGCCGCATCTTCCAGCTGGCCGTCGGCCAAGCCGAATTGCCGCAACGTCGCCTGACTGTTGGGTTTTGTCGTCATACTCACGGCAATGTAAACGACTGCGCAGACGGCGACTCCCCAGAGTCCACTGTGCAGCAACAAAGGATTACGCGCTACATAAGTTGTTATATAGATAGTCGCAAGCCCGGCCAGCAAACCCCAGGTCATGCCGGCCCGGCTGCCGCGTTTCCACCACAGTCCCCCTATCACCACCGGTATGGCCAGAAGGTAGCCGGGATACGCCAATTGCGTACCCATAGTAACCAACTGGCCGAGCGGATACAGAGAAATGTAATAGGAGATGCCGATTACCGCAAAAATCATCACGCGGCCGAAATTGACCAGGGTTTTCTCTGAAAATTTCGTGCGGTATTCTTCCGGCAAGGCCAAAGGCAGATCGCGCGTAAATACGGAAGAAATCAGCAGCAGCAACCCGTCGGCGGTCGACATGGCCGCCGACAAAAGGCCGCCCAGCACAACGGACGCCACAAGCGGATGCGTGAAATTCAATACATAGCGGATGACCAGATTGTCCGCTTCCGAGGCGGACGCCGCCGGATAAGCGATGATCAGGCCCGCCACGATGATAAGCGGCGCGGTTACGGTAACCAGCACCGTGCCAAGCCCGCAGCCGGTCGCCACACTATGGAGGGTGGAGAGATTTTTGGCGCAGTAATATTTAGTCCACAATACCGGCCAGAGCGGCATGGACAGCCACATGACCAATCCCCCGCCCATAGAGGCGCTCAAAGGCCCGCGCGGCGTAAAGGCGTCAGCCTTGATCAATATCGCCTTTTCATACAACATGTCCAGCCCGCCGTTGCCGTAGATCATGGACAACACAACCACACTCGTGCCGCAAAGCAGGAAAACCGCCTGCACAACGTCCGTATAAGCTACCGCGCGCATACCGCCGATCGAAACATAGGCCGCCAGCACCAGCGCGATGACCAGGGAGGCCGCCGGCACATCCATGCCGGTCGCTTCCTGGATGGCCCAACTGCAACCCTTTATTTGCACCACGATGTAAAAAATCGAAAAATACACGCTGATTATCAGCCCGACCAATATACGCGCCGCCGCGCCCGACTCATACCGGTGCGCGATAAAATCAGCCGGCGTTATATAGCCGTAGGTCCTGCCGTAATACCACAATTTGCTGCCGATAAGCAAAAACAGCGGGTAACTTAGCACGCCGTAACCAAAGAAATTGAAGATCGCGCTCAAGCCAAAATTGTAAGTCTGGCCAAGCTGCCCCTGGAAAGCAAAGGCGCTGAAAGCGGTCGCCAAGGCGGTCAGAAAAAGCACGATTGTCCCCAAAGAGCCGCTGGCCACGTAGAAATCCTTTTGCGACGTTTCTTTCGCCGACTTTTTGGTCGCGTAAATAGACAAGGCAAAACAGACAAGCAAATACACGCCGGCAAAAATCATTACGCTTTTCCCTGTTTCGGTCATTGTGCTCCCTCCTTAAGTGATAAAAAATCATAAGATTGCGATAGTTAGCTTGCGATAGTTGGCGGCAAACGACGCTCCGCCCGGCTTATCCGGCGGGCGCGCCTACAGCCTGAACAGTTCCCGCGCGGTTTCGCCCAGGCACATATCCATTTCTTCTTTGCTCAGGGTTTTTATGGAGCGGTATTTTGTCAACTCGTTCTCCATATTGTCCGGAAGGTCGCTGCCGAACATAACTCTGCCCGCGCCTATGCTCTTTATAAAGCTTCTCACCCGATGCGGGGCGCCGACCCACGACGTTTCCAGATAAACATTCGGGCACTCCTTCGCGACTAATTCCGCTTCGCCGCTGTAAACATAAGCGCCGGCGTGCGAAAGAACGATCTTAAGTTCAGGATGCCGCCGGGCGCGCGGCACGATCACGGACGGCAGCGTCATGGGTACGCCCAGCCCCGTATGCACAAGCACGGGCAAATTAAAGATTTCCGCCGCCTCAAATACCTTATCGGCATCTTTGGCCGTTACGGGGCAGGCGTGCCCCAAAGGATGTATTTTGACGGCCCGGAACCCCATCTTCACGCATCTTTCCGCTTCCCGCATATAAGCATCCCGGCCGCAATGGGGATTTATGGAAATCATGCCGAAAATGCGGCCGGGATGCTTTTGCGCCAGCGCGGCTATTTGGTCGTGCACCCCGGCTTCTTCGTCCGTTCCCGGAAACGGCATAACCATAGACGCGTCAACACCCGCGCCGTCCATATAACCGATTAACTCTTCCGCCGACACATGATGATCAAAGACAAAACACCCGCCCAAATGCTGATGCGAATCCACAATCATGTTGTTTTTCTCTCCTTCCTTATCCCAAGCCGTGCTTTAAGCCATAAGCCGTCCGCCGTTTATGTCTATGACCGCGCCGGTAATATAAGACGAATCGTCGGACGCCAAAAATACTGCCACGCTGGCCTGTTCTTCGGCTGTGGAAAGCCTGCCGAGGGGTATGGACGCCAAAGTGGCCTGCTGTTGCTCTTCATTCAGTTCATTCCACAAAT
>JAISPA010000078.1 GCA_031275255.1 Acidaminococcales bacterium
TTCAAAATCACAGCCAACAAATACAGAAACCGCCGCAACCGTTTCAAGCTCAGAATGTCCTTGATTTGCGGTATTTACAACTTTGAACTATTGCATTAATTCTTGGAGAGGTCTAATAAAGCGGTCAAACTCGCGCCGGAGGCGTTTACCCCCTATTATGGCCGTGCTACCGCCTATGCTTTTCGGAAAACCTATGATAAAGCGCTTGTTGATTACAACAAAGCGATTGAGTTAAAGCGATTGAGTTGTCGCCAAATTTTGCAAAAGGTTACATTGACCGCGGCATCGTTTATCACAAGCAAAAAATGTATGATGAGGCTATTGCCGACTTTAGCAAAGCGATTGAATTGGCCCCTGAGAACACTACGACCTATTACAATCGCAGCGCCTCCTATCGCGCAAAGGGAATGACGGATAAGTCTATCGAAGATTTTACGAAGGCCAATAATCTTAATCGGGAGATAACGGAAACGGCGGAAATATCGGATTAAACAAGACATTTATGTAAAAGCAAATTGCCGTCAGGAGGCAAATACAGTAAACGTCCGTTAACCGTTTTAACGTATTTAAGCGCTGCAGCGCTTATAGCGGCGGGCTTTAGGGGGCGGGGTGTTTCCGAAAAGGCGAACTTGCCGCACTTGGGAGGACTCATTCAGCAATGAAAATACAATCATTTTATTACTGTTCCGGCAATTAAATTTTGCGCTCTGTCGGTGAGGCTTTAGGGTAAAGCGCAACGCAAAAACAGCCGTTATGCTATGCCATGTTTAGTTGTCGGAGCAACAAATTATAAAGGAGAACATATAATGTCAAATCTTTTGAATAACGGCAAATTCGTTAAAAATCCCGTGCATGAAGGCGTATTCGCGAAATTTTTCTATTCCGGGGCGGACGGCGGGCTAATCAGCAATCAGGAAACCATTATTGTACCAGGATTTGAAATTGCGCCGCACACGCACGAAAACAGCACGGAATTTTTCTACTGCGCCGCCGGCGAAGGGGAATTTCTCGATGCGGCCGAATGGCGGCCGATTAAAAAAGGCGACGCTTTCAGAGCGCCGCAAGGCGTAACCCACGCCCTCAGAAACACCGGCCGCGAATTGTTGGTATTGCTCTGTACCTTCAGTCCAGCCATCCGCTGAACGCGGGATTGACGTCCGGGCAGAAAACTCTTTGTCGGGCGCCGGGCGTTCGTATCGCATAAACGCAATCATAACCACCCGTTCAACGGGTGGTTATGATTTTAAAACTTACCTCCAGCCGATGAACGATCCTATGTTAAAGATCAGAAAAGCTACGCTCCAGGCGGTAAAAAGCCACAGAAAAATAACGCCTGCCAACCGCTTAAAACCGCGCAACTCGGCATTGGCGGCGGCGACGGCCGCCATGCAGGGGATGCTGAGCAAATTGAACATCATAAAAGACGCCGCGCTGAGCGGGGTAAACACTTCGGCCAGTTTGCCCGTCAAAAGCGCGCCGGCGTTTTCATCAGCAAGCGCGTCGCCTTCAATGCCGGGATTGTAGAGTATGCCCATCGTAGATATTACCATTTCCTTGGCGATGAGTCCGGTTAAAACGGCGACTACGGCTTTCCAGGAATCTTCCGCGCCGGCGAACCCGAGCGGGGCAAAAAACGGCGCCACGGCGCCGCCCAGTAAGCCGAGAATGCTCCCGGCGCTGTTAGCCTCGACCATCGACAAAGAAAGATTAAAATTGGATAAAAACCAGATAACGACCGTTGCCCCGGCGATAACGGTACTCGCCCGCACGACAAAGCCTTTCAGCTTCTCCCAAAGATGCAGAAGCAGGCTGCGCGCGCCGGGCATACGGTAAGATGGCAGTTCCATAATAAAAGGCGTTGTTTCACCGCGCCAAACGGTCCTGTTCAATATGACCGCCGTAACGGCCGCCACCGCTATCCCTCCGGTATATACGGCAAATACCGCCAGATCGGCGCTATCGGGGAAAATCGCCGCCGAAAACATGGCCCAGATCGGCAGTTTTGCCCCGCAGGAAAAAAAGGGCATGAGCATGATTGCCAGATGCCTTTCTTTTTCGCTTTCCAGCACGCGGGTTCCCAGCATGGCCGGTACGGAACAGCCAAAGCCCATGAGCATGGGCAGGAACGCCTTGCCGGAAAGCCCGAACCGCCTGAGCGGCTTGTCCATCAAAAAGGCGGCGCGCGCCATGTAGCCGGAATCTTCCATGATAGACAAAAATAAAAACAGCATCAGTATCTGCGGCAAAAAGCTCAAAATAGCGCCGATCCCGGCCAGCACGCCATCAACCAACAGCCCGCGCGCCCACTCCGCCGCTTCCCGTTCTGTCAGCAGCCGAAGGGCGGCGGCGCTCAAAAACGACATAAAATCTTCTGTCAGGCCTTGCAGCCAAACGCCGGGGGAAGGCAGCCCTTCCACCCATAAAAACGAATTGCTGAAGGTAAGATGAAAGACTATATACATAAAAAAAAGGAACATCGGTATTCCTAATATTTTGTTGGTCAGGACAAGGTCGATTTTGTCCGAAGCCGTCAGTTTGTCCGCCGTGCGGCTTCCCGCCACCGCCCGGCGGACACGCCCGCTTATATATTTATACCGGGCGTCGGCTACGGCCGCCGCGAAATCATTTTCCAGCTCAGCATCAAGTTTGATCGCGCTTTTTATCCGGGTGATTTCCTCCGACAGCGCGCCGGAGCGATTCTTCAGCTCATCTGTCTCCAGTTTGTCGCCTTCAAGCAGCTTGACCGCATGAAATACCGGGTGTTCCACCTCTTTTTCCGCCAGAAGGTTCACTATTTGCCGAAACTCCCCACCCATAGCGGAATGCTCAAGCACAGAAGACGCTTTGCGGCTTGCGGCGGCACTCCGGCAGGCTGTTTCTATCAAGTCCGCCACTCCCCGGCCGGTCAGGGCGCTGATCGGCACGACCGGAACGCCAAGCTCGCCAGACAGCGCCTGGGGGTCAATCTTCAAGCCTTCGCTGTCCGCCGCGTCGATCATGTTGAGGGCTATTACCAGCGGCGTTTCCGTTTCCAGCAACTGGGTGGACAGATAAAGGTTGCGCTCCAGATTGGTCGCATCCACTATGTTGATCACAAGCTCCGGGTTTTCCTCTATGATGTAATTGCGTGCGACAACTTCTTCCGGAGTGTAAGGCGAAAGCGAATAAATACCCGGCAGATCGACGATAGCGATGGCCCCGGCGGAATATTTGCAAATCCCTTCCTTCTTGTCAACGGTTACGCCCGGCCAGTTGCCGACGCGCGCCGCGCCGCCGGTAAGCCTGTTGAAAAGCGTGGTTTTGCCGCTGTTCGGATTGCCGGCCAGAGCAAAACGCATGGTCAGTTAGTTTCCCCCGGCAACATAAGCACCGACAGCGCTTCCGTCCTGCGGATGGACAGTCCGTAGCCGCGCACCCGCAATTCCAGGGGATCGCCCAGCGGCGCGGTCTTGCGCAGGTAAATTTCCGTCCCCGGCGTTATGCCCATATCAAACAACCGTCTTTTTATTACCCCTTCGCCGGTTACCTTGCTTACCCTGCCCATCTCGCCGGGCTTGAACTGCGCCAAAGTCTTTTCCATAACACTCTCTCCCCAAACCGAATATTCCCGTCCGCCAGGCAACCGGTTAACCGTATTGCGCAGTGGTTTTGTTAGAATAAACTAACTTTATAAACGAAAAACCCCTCTTCTGAATGAAAGGCAGTCTTATTGTTAGAAGCCTCTAACTTATCGGCCAAAAAAATAACAGCATGATTGTCTTTATAGGTGTATTATACAAACTTCATGATTTGTTTGTCAAGACTTACTTTATTTGTTCTATTGTAAAATGGCAGTTTTTCAACCATCATTTTTTATAGGCGGTCAATCCGCTTGCAGCAAGCGCTTACGGTCTTTCGGGAAGGTGATAACGGAACGGGCAAGGTGTTTACGGCAACGGCTTTTGCGGTTGTTTTGCCGCCGCTAAAGGCTAAAACAGTACGGCCATCCGCATAAACAGACGATATTTCAAGCTAATCGGGGAAACTCATGAACACAAAACAGGCGGCGGCCTATTGCAGATTGGCGAAATGAACGGCGGGCATGCGTAACAGCCGATTATCCCCTGCCGGAAGCCTTGCGTAATTTTTCGATTATTTTCGCCATGTCATCAGGCAGCGGGGCCGTAAAATGCCTTCTCTCCCCCTGCCGGTCGGCAAATTCCAGGCTTACGGAATGAAGCGCCTGCCCTTTTATGGCAAAACCGTGCCGCCGCGGCGAATATTTGGGATCGCCGACGACCGGATGCCCGATGTATTCCATGTGCGCCCTGATTTGGTGAGTGCGCCCGGTATCAAGCCGCAAGCGCAGCAA
>JAISPA010000082.1 GCA_031275255.1 Acidaminococcales bacterium
AATTAAAATTGTGTTGAGTTGTGTCCACATAAACGAATAGGAAAAAAGGGCGTGCCCGAAAAAGCAAATTTGGGAAGTTTTGCGGGATAAAAGAAAAATCCCCTGGCAAGGGGATAAAAAAAGCCAATGCGACACAATTTTAATTATGTTGTATCAGACATGCGCGGAGCGCAAATTACAAAAAATTGCAAAAATTATTTATCATTGACCAACTTTTCAAGCGTCTTGCTTTTAACACTTGTTTACCCTGGTAAACGGGTACTGGAAGCAAAATCCTCCGCCGGCGAAGAAGCGCCTTCCGACACGGCGATTGTTTTTTCCGCCGGGGCGCAAAGGTATACACCGGGAAGCTTTGGTATACACGAAGCGCCAAGACGCGCTTGCGGCAGGCTTTTCACCATTTTACCGTTTCTTGCCGGTCGCTCAACTCCGCCATTACAAAACTTCGGCATTATATTGTTTTTTATGCGCCAGGTTTACAATCATTCATCTATAAACCGCATAAATTTTACTTTTTTTTCTGTTATTGTTTCCGCCCGCGTTACTGATTCCGCCGGGAAAATTGGCATAACAATTGCATAATATATTTTGCGCTTTTTTAACACTAAATTAACCCGCCCCGTATGCTTCACCGCCGCGAAGCACATAGACAAGCCAGCCATTATCCAAAAATTTGGATAATAAATAAAAACAAGGGAGGATTTTAAAAATGCAGTTACCGGAAGAAGTAGTAGCTCTACAGCAGATGGTGAGGGATTTTGTCAATAAGGAGGTCATTCCCAAGGCCGCCGATTACGAAAAGAGAGGCGAGTATCCGAAAGAGCTGGACATGATGGCTTTTGACATGGGGCTGCCCGTCCTTTGCCTTCCGACTAAGTACGGCGGCGGCGGCATGAGCGAATTAGCCCTTACGGTAGTGATGGAGGAGTTGGCGCGGGGAGATTTGGGGTTTGCCAACTACGTCAGCGCCAGTACGCTCGCGACGCTGCCGATACTGATCGCCGGCACGGAAGAGCAGACTAAACGTTGGACCGAACGGCTGCTGGAAACCAAATACGCCGCGTTCGCGCTTACCGAACCGGAAGCGGGTTCGGACGCCGCCGGCGCGAAAACCACCGCCACCAAGGACGGGAACGACTATATCATCAACGGCCGCAAATGTTTCATCACCAACGGCAGCCACGCCGGCGAATACCTCGTCATGGCTTCCGTTGACCGCTCCAAAGGGATAAAGGGCCTTACCTGCTTCATCGTGGAAAGAGACCGGCCCGGCATTTCCATCGGCAAAGAAGAAGACAAAATGGGCATACGCAATTCCAACACCGCTGACGTCATCTTCGACAACGTCAGAATACCGGCGGCCAACCGCGTCGGCGAAGAAGGCAAGGGATTCGGCATCATCATGAAAACCCTTGACGCGTCCAGGCCGTCCGTGGGCGCGCACGGCGTCGGCGTGGCGCAAAGGGCCCTTGAGGAAGCGATCAAGTACGCGAAACAAAGAGTCCAGTTCGGTAAACCGATTGCGGCGATTCCCGCCGTGCAGATAATGGTCGCAGACATGGCCATAAAAATCGAGACGGCGCGCCAGATGATCTATCACGCCTGTGATTTGTACGACAAAGGCCTGCCGCATACCATCGAATCCTGCATAGCCAAGACGGTAGGCGCGGAAGCCGGCTGGGAAGCCGTTGACCTGGCCTTGCAGATCCACGGCGGCTATGGCTACATGCGCGAATATCCGATTGAAAAACTATATCGGGACGTCAGGATAGTCAAAATTTACGAAGGCACGAACCAAGTCCAAAGAGGCATCATCGGCGGTCAGCTGCTCAGATAAAATGTTTGGCGGTCAACTGTCCGGCCCTGCCCAAAGATTAACGGCGCCGTAAACCTTGTTTAAATTCATGCCCATGACTCACAGCCGACCGTTTGTCCCTGAACCGACCCGCCCCAAAGCTGCCGCCTGTGCCAGGGGCCTCGTCCGCGGAATGTTTGCTCGTCCTCGAAAAGGCGAATATAGTTCGCCTTTTCGAGGACGAGCAAACAGCGGCAGCCTGATTTTACATCGGATAAATTTGATTTTTCAGGGGAGAGCAAAATGAAAATAGATTATACGAACATCAAGCCTCAAAGGAAAGGCCGCCTGTCCGATCTGCCCTGGCGCGAGCAAATAAAGCAAAAAACCGTCTCCTGTGACGACGCCGCGAAGATTGTCAACAAAGGCGACAGAATATACGTTCCCGGCGCGGCCAACTTCCCCCAGGGTTTCGAGAAAGCATTGGCCAAAAGGCTCCGGGCGGAAGATTTAGCCGCGGAAATTTATACGGTTTTTGTCATTCACGCCTCGGAAATCATAAAACCCGAATTCAAGGACAAGATTTTCCTGTACAGCCATTTTCTGGCCGGCGAACGCAGCATGCAAAAGCAGGGAAATATTTCTTTCGTTCCCACCCAGTTGGGGCAGGGCGGCAAGAGCGTCAAAGCCTGGAAACCGCGCATCGCCGTACTGGCCTGCAGTCCGCCCAACGAAGACGGCTGGCTTTCCCGCAGTATCTGGTGCCATCATTACGACAGAAATATTATTGATAATGATTTGGACGTTTTGATTGTGGAAATCAATAAAAATCTGCCGTTCTGCTATACGGAAGGCGAACATCACACTCTGCTCCACGTATCCGAGGTCGATCACCTGATCGAATACGACTCCTGGTGGCCGGAAATCAAAACCCCGCCCGCCAATGAAACCGACGTCAAAATAGGCAATTTGGTTTCCGAACTTGTAAAAAACGGCGACTGCCTGCAAATCGGGCTGGGCGGGCTGGCCGACACCGTTTCCAAAAACATGCTGAGCGGCGGTTTTAAAGACCTGGGGATTCATACGGAGTTATTGACCAACGGACTGTTGGACCTCATCAAAGCCGGCTGCGTCAATAACGCGAAAAAACGCGTCTACCCGGGGAAAACTGTGATATCGGCCTTTGTCGGCGACTACGGCCTGCGCGACTACGCCGAAAAAAATACGGATTATCTGCTGCTCAATGTTGATTTTGTCAACGACCCCAGAGTCATCTGCCAGAACGACAACGTCCTGTCGGTCAACAATTGCATGGAAATTGACCTCATGGGTCAGATAAACGCCGAAAGCATAGGAACGGTGCAGTATTCTGCCACCGGCGGTCAGATGGAATTTGTAACCGGCTCACAGTGGAGTAAAGGCGGCCGGAGCGTTATCGCCCTGAATTCCTCCTACAAAGACAAAAGCGGCGCGCTCAAGAGCAAAATAACGCCTACATTGCCTGTCGGCTCCGTGGTTACCACTCCCAGGACGTTTGTCAATTACGTTGTTACCGAATACGGCATGGTCGACTTAAAATACAAGTCTATCAAAGACCGGGTAAAACTGTTGATCAGCATAGCGCATCCTGAATTCAGGGACGAACTCAGCCGTCAGGCGAAAAAACTCGGGTATTATTCTTAAAACGGCGCTCTGAAAGCGTACGGCTGGCCGCTCCGCAAAATACGCGGCAAGAAAGAGAATGAAAGCCGGCAGATTATGGATTGCGACAACTATACCGAACTAAGCAAAATATTTCAAAAAGCCGAGAACGGCCCTGCCGTGCCTTTACCGCTCAGCGTCCTGGATGCTCTGCAGCCGACCGTCGTTATCACCGACGCCGCCGGGCGGATTCTTTATATAAACAAGCAGCGCGAGGCCCCGGCGGACACCGGCGCGCCGAAAATGCGACAGGCCATGGGCTGCCCGTTTGAGGCGCTGTTTCGGGAAGAACAGTTCACAAAAATCCTGAAGGAGCAAAAGCATGTAAAAGGGCGGCTCTGCCACCTGAAATCCTTCAACATGGACGCGCTGGTGAGCATGTACCCCCTGACGGGCGGCGGCAAAATACTCGGCTTTGTCGTCAGTTACATAAACATCAATGAATTGAGCAACCTAACCAGCGGCGCGCAATACTACAAAGATCTTTTCGCGGAAGACGCGCAAAACAGGGAACCGTTGCCGGCGCCCTTTCAAAACATCATCGGCAACTGCCGCAAAATGTACGAGGCTAAATTCACCGCCGCCAAAATAGCCGCTTCCGACATTACCGTGCTGTTGATGGGCGAAAGCGGCGTAGGCAAGGAACTCTTCGCCGAAGCTATCCACAATTGCAGCAACCGGCGCAACGGCCCGCTGGTCAAAACCAATTGCGCCGCGATTCCCGAACCCTTGCTGGAAAGCGAACTGTTCGGCTACGACGGCGGCGCTTTTACCGGTGCGAAAGCGGGCGGCAAAAAAGGAAAATTTGAACTGTCCGACGGCGGGACGATTTTTCTGGATGAAATAGGCGATATGGGCATGTCCATGCAAACTAAGCTGCTGCGGGTATTGCAGGAAAAAGAAATAGAACGCGTCGGCGGCGCCCGGACCAAAAAAATCGACGTGCGGATTGTCGCGGCAACCAACAAAAACATCTGCCAGATGGTCAAAGAGGGAGAATTTCGCGAAGACCTTTACTACCGGCTGGCGGTGGTCAGCTTAAAAATACCGCCGCTCAGGGAACGCAAAGAAGACATCCTGCTGTTGGCCGACTATTTTCTGAAAAAGCTTAACCTGGCTCATAACAAAAACGTTTCCTGCGCCAAAGAGACCATTGACATTTTACTGAGTTATTTTTGGCGGGGAAACATCCGGGAACTGCAAAATGTGCTGGAACGCGCGTTTGTATTATGCAGCGGCGAAGTTATCGGCCCTCATGACCTGCCCGAACCCCTGAACAAATGGGATAAGTCTCCGCGCCTGAAAATCAGCGCCGGGAAAACGCTGGAAACTATTATGGAAGAAACCGAAAAAGAAGTTTTAAAGTCCGTCCTGAAACTGGTCAACAACAACCGCACAAACGCGATGAAAATGCTTGGCGTTTCGCGCCGCACCCTTTACAAAAAACTGAACAAATACAACATTGACTGAACGGGACTTTCTTATCGGAGCAAGGCGTCCTTTGGCATGGCCTGAGCGGCGGCGGATTCAGGAAGAGTCGGTTCAAAAAACAAAAGCCGTTTTCAACAAGATCGCCGGGAGAGCGGGCGGTGAAGATGCAGCCAAAGCAGGTGGCGCGTCTATCAGTATTTTCCGGCCACAGGTTGCCGGCGGGCAAGAGCCGTGCTACCCGGCCTTGCGCCCACCTCCCGGTTATCATAATTTTAAAGCGGCTTATTATTCAAGGAGGTTGTTTACATGGATTTTAAACTGAATGAAGTTCAGGAAGCCATGCAAAAGCAGGCAAAAGATTTTGCCGAAAAGTATCTGGCCGGACGGATTGAAGAACTCGAATCCGCCGACAATTTCCCCAAAGAAATACACGACAAAATGGCGGAAGTGGGTTTTATAGGATTGGCGTTCCCGGAAAAATACGGCGGCATGGAAGTCGGTTACGACAGCTTCTCGTTAGTTGTGGAACAACTCGCCAAAGTATCCGGCAGTACGGCCAAAGCGCTCTTGATTGACGTTTTGCCGCTGGAAGCCATCAATCTGTACGGAACGGAAGAACAAAAGCAAAAATATCTCAAGGAAGGAATTACCGGAAAAACCAGAGGCTCTTTCGCTTTTACCGAACCGGGAACAGGTTCCGATCCCAAACAATTGACCACCGTCGCCAAAAAGAAAGGCGGCCAGTACATAATAAACGGCGCCAAACGCTTTATTTCCAACTCGGCGTACGAAGGGCCGATCGTGCTTTTTGCCCGGGACGAGGGCGCCGACACCTGCACGGCTTTCATTTTTGACAAATTCTGCAAAGGCTATTCCATATCGACGCACTGGGAGAAGATCGGCATGACCGGCAGCGCCGTTTACGACATCTTTCTTGACGGCGTAACGGTGGACGAAAGTCAGATACTCGGCAAGGTTGGCGACGGCTACAACATCCTGCTCGCCACCACTTCTTTTGGCAAACTCGGCTTCAGCGCCTCTTTCGTCGGCGTCATGGGCGGCGCTTACGACGCCGCGGTTAAATACATCAAGGAAAAAATGCACCGCGGCCAGTCGATCATGAAATTTCAGGCCATTCAGCTTAAAACGGCCAGTTTGGCGGCCAAATTGGAAAGCGCCCGCTATTTTCTTTACAAAACAAGCGAGGACGCCAACAACGCTCACGCGGACATGAGGAAATATC